>CASUON010000082.1 GCA_949457475.1 uncultured Lachnospiraceae bacterium | reverse complement strand
TTAAATTCGGTTGTAACGTTTCCATTTCGTAGAAGAGTGAAGCAGGGACTATCGATGACAAAAGGGAATGCTTGAATACGCCTGAAACGGTATCCATTTCGTAGAGGGAAGATAAATAGAAAGAGGAAATGATAGAAAAAGAAGAAAGAAGGAACGATACAGATGAACGATCATACCGTTATTTTTGACCTGGACGGCACATTGTTAAATACGTTGGAAGACCTGGCGGGTGCTACAAACTATGCGCTCGGCCAATATGGCTATCCGCGGCGTACGTTGGAGGAAGTCCGCGGCTTTGTGGGCAACGGGGCCCGCAAACTGATAGAACGCGCGCTGCCGCAGGGCGCGCAGCGTAAGGACGCCGATGAGGTTTTGGCCGTATTTCGACAGTATTATAATGCCCACTGCCAGGAGAAGACTTGCGCGTATGAAGGCGTAATGGAACTAATGGGGCAGTTGAAAAGTGCCGGCTATCAAATGGCGGTCGTTTCCAACAAGCCGGACAGCGCAGTAAAAAATTTGTGCCGTACATATTTTGCAGATTATATACAGGCAGCGATTGGGGAACGGGACGGCGTACGCAGAAAACCAGCGCCGGATATGGTAGAGCAGGCATTGGCGCAATTAGGCAGCAGTAAGACAGGGGCGGTCTATGTAGGCGATTCAGACGTGGATATCCAGACCGCGGCAAATACGGGGCTATTTTGTATTTCAGTCGCATGGGGGTTTCGGGACGAGAGGTTCCTTTGGGAAAACGGGGCGTCGGCTATTGCGCATACGCCATCCGAAGTACTTAAGATTATCAGGTCAAATGAAACGCATACAGGATAAAGGGCCGGGCAAATGGCAGTCCCTTTATCCTGCGATCCAGGCAAGGCTGGATGATTAATTGCTATTTTTATTCTTATCATTCTTATAATTGACAATTCCATACCCGCTGTGCAGGAAGAATTCCTGCTGCGAAGGCGACATCCCCCGGAACAGGTGGAGTAGGTTTTGCTCCTGCTCGGCACCGGAATCTGCTCCACATTCTTCTGGCGGTGAAATACATAGGATATAATCTGTAGAAACATGAAAATAAAGTGCCATCTGACATACCATAGAGGCGTTCGGGCTACGACGCCCGTTTATATAGTTTCCAAGGCAATCGACAGAGATAAACAGTTCATCCGCAATCTGCTGCCGTTTCTTTGGATGACGTTTGACCAAATCCCGGATCCGGTCTGCCATAGACATATTATCATACTCCTTTCTGTTAGAGCCATCCACCATCCAGGCGGATGACCTGCCCCGTCAGATAATCGTTGCCCGACAGCAGCTGCCAGGCAAGCTGCGCCACTTCTTTGGGAGTGCCGTAACGTCCTGCGGGGATTTCATCTTCTAATTGCGCGCGTTCTTGCGGAGTGAAGCAGGCATTCATAGCGGTATCGATGCAGCCGCAGGCGATGGCGTTTACTTGTATGTTGCTGGGCGCCAGTTCTTTGGCAAGCGCCCTTGTCAGGGCGTTGACGCCGCCTTTTGACGCAGAATACGCGGCTTCACATGAAGCGCCGGATTCACCCCATACGGATGAGATATTCAGTATTTTGCCGGATTGCCTGCGCACCATGGCCGGGATGGCGAGTTTGCAGCAGAAAAAGACGGAGGAAAGGTTCGTGGACAGGATGGACTGCCAGTCGTCTACAGATAGGTCGCTTAGCAGGCCGATATGGGAAATGCCCGCGTTATTGACCAGCAGGCCAATATCCCCGTATGTGTTCTGGATTTTTGAAAACATTTGCTGTACGCAGGAAAAATCGCCAATATCGCCAACAAGCGGAAGCACAGGCGCTTGGTACGTAAGTTCTAGTTCCTGGCAGAGCTGATGCAGCTCATCTTTGCTTTTTTTGCAGTTTAGCGCCAGCCGGCAGCCTTCAGCAGCCAGTTTGTGCGCGATTGCCCGCCCAATCCCCCGGGAAGCGCCCGAAATAAATGCCGTTTTCATCATTGTGTTTTCCATTATGTGCTCCTTTTTACATATAGTTCTATTCTAACATATAATGCTTTTTATTGTGAAGACTTTATAAAAAGTAGTTAACTTTTTTGAATTGTATGCCAATATAGAATTATTTTAAAAATCATGTATATTTTACTAGGAAAATTAGATAAATTGTGCTATAATTCATATGAAGTGATTCGATATACCAGCGGACATTTTCAGCTGCCGGGCCATGACAGGGACGTATGTTGCTGACACAGGGGGGATTTGGCGCCTTTAGACGTAATTTCTGCATCTGCCGCAAAGGAAGGGAAGATGTTGCGGATACACGGGGATTCTGGAAATAATTGTGCCCGCAGGTATGACTTTAGTAAATAATGAAGGGGTGGTTATATGCGCATAACAATCAGCGGAAAAAACATGGACATTACAGAGAGTCTGCGCTCTGCAGTAGAGGAGAAATTATCCCGGCTGGAGAAGTATTTTACACCTGAAACAATTGTGAACGTTACGCTCAGCGTTACGAAAAAACGATACCAGAAAATGGAAGTTACAATACCGATGAAAGGGCATATTATCCGTGCTGAGCAGGAAAGCAGCGATATGTATGTAACGATTGACCTGGTAGAAGAAGTGATCGAAGCCCAGTTAAAGAAATACCGCCAGAAATTGGTTAGCCAGAAGCAAAGCGCAGGCAACTTTAAACAGGAGTTTTTAGATGCTGAAACAGTGGAGGAAGAGGAAGTAAAGATCATCCGTTCTAAAAAATTTGGAATGAAGCCTATGTTTCCAGAAGATGCGTGTGTGCAGATGGAATTATTGGGACATGCGTTTTATGTATTTCGCAATGCTGAGACAGATGATGTAAATGTAGTATACAAAAGGAAAGACGGCAATTATGGCCTAATAGAAGCGGAAAATTAGAGATGGTAAACGGCAATTATGGCCTAATATATCCTAAATAGAAGCAGAAAATTAGAGATGGTAAAAAACACCGGCTGGACAAGTCGGTGTTTTTTTGCTGTGTGCCGAGCATGGAATTCATCTAATCGTTTTTAGTTCGAGAAGTGCCTGCTTTATTACCTTTTTGGCATATTCGGTACAAAATGACGTGAAAAGCAGACGGATTGTCACTTTTACATGTCCATTGTGTGCACTACAATAATAGTATAAGTAGGAGGGAGAAAGCATGTTTGGAAATGTACAAATGGTAAACGTTATGAAAAACTTAAACGATTTGGCAGTGGAGTATTTTGAATTGGGCTTAAATGAACTGTCCTACCAGATATGGGACAGCCTGCTGCAGGCCGTGCAGAACAATTCTAAGGAGAAAAAAGAACTGCTGCCCGTCATTAGCTGTAATATGGGCAATGCGCTGCGCAAAAACGGGGAATATGAAGAGGCCGGCAGGATATGCTGGGTCGGGCTGAAAAGCTGCCTGGAAACCGGGGCGGTTTACGCGATGCCGGAGTTGATCCTTCAATTGTCAGCGCTTTGTATGGAACGCGGGGAGAGGGAGAAGGCAAAGTGGCTGTATTTATTTGGCAGTTGGAGCTTTTCTAGGAGCAGGCAGGAAAATATCGATAAAACAATGGAAGAGCTGATGCGGCAGGATTTTCTGTTGTACAGCAAGTGAGGAACAAAGATATAGGAGCTGAAAGTAATTCGAAGTTTGCCTTTGGGAAAGAGCCGGATTCCTACGGCCTCAACTTTATCATACGGACTTTGCAGTAAATGCAAGTACGCTCTAAACTGTAACGGAAAAAGAACTGTGAAATTTGTTGTCATGGCAGGCAAAATCGTTTACTATAATACAGAAAGTATAGTTTGGCATGGAAGGGAATGTAAAATGAAGATTGTTGTATTAGCAGGTGGTTTAAGCGCAGAGCGGGACGTCTCTTTTGTGACTGGCAAGACGGTAAGCGAGGCGCTGCGCAGCAAAGGGCACCAGGTTTTGCTGGTAGACGTATATATGGGATATGGGAAGACGGGCGACTGCCTGGAAGGGATTTTCGGACAAGGGGGCGCGGATTGCTTGCAGTCTGCCCGGATTGCGGAGCTGGCCCCGGATATTGAAACGGTAAAAAACATGCGCGAAGATACGGCGGACGGTTTTTTCGGGCCGAATGTAATCGCGCTTTGCCGCATGGCAGATATCGTATTTATTGCGCTCCATGGTGAAAACGGGGAGGACGGCAGGGTGCAGGCTACGTTTGACCTGCTTGGCATCCGGTATACGGGCAGTGATTATATAAGCAGTGCGATCGCTATGAATAAAAAAATCAGCAAGCAGTTTTTTGCGGCGCATGCTATTCCGACGCCGCGCGGCATCGCGATGCATAAAAGTGAAAGAGGCAAAGACGCTGCGCAGTGGGGGATTGGTTTCCCATGCGTGGTAAAGCCGTGCTGCGGCGGGTCGAGTATCGGGGTTTCGATTATACATACCCGCGCGGAATATGAGAAAGCCTTGGATGAAGCGTTTCGCTGGGAAGACGAAGTGGTGTTGGAAGAGTATATAAAGGGGCGGGAATTTTCCGTAGGCGTGGTGGATTACCAGGCGTTGCCGGTGATTGAGATGGCACCGTTAAAGGGCTTTTACGATTATAAAAATAAATACCAGGCTGGGTCAACGATCGAGACTTGCCCGGCGCAAATACCGCCAGAGACGGCGCGGCAGATGCAGGAATATGCAGTTGCGGTGGCAAAGGCGATCGGGCTGGACACTTATTCCCGGATGGACTTTATTTTAGACAGTGAAAACCGGATTTATTGCCTGGAAGCAAATACGCTGCCCGGCATGACGCCGACGAGCCTGCTGCCGCAAGAAGCGCAGGCGGCGGGGATGGGTTTTGCGGATTTGTGCGAGAAACTGGTAACAATCTCTATGAAGCGCAGGCGGAATCCCTTAGAGCGTGTTTGAAAAATCATTCCCGCCATCTGCCGGAAAGCATTTTTCAAACACACTTTAGCGAGCCGTTGAGAATGTAAAGGAAAGGCAGAAAAATAATAAGATAAAAAGTGAAGCGGTAATCGAAGGATCGGATGACAGGCAAAAGGGATTTAATAGCAGGAGGATCTTATATTAGGAGGATTTTTATATGAAAGGAATGACGCTGGACGCCATGGCAAAAGCCTGCCATGGGATATTGATCGGGGCAAATGAGATGCAGTACCTAACGGCGGATGGAATTGTGATTGACAGCCGAAAGGTTCACGATAATTATGTATTTGTGGCAATCCGCGGGGAACGTACCGACGGGCATAACTATATCGGCCAGGTTTTTGCGGACGGCGCGCTTGCCGTTGTGTGCGAACAGAGGCCGGAGCCGCTTGCAGGCCCTTGTATACTGGTCAGCTCTACAAAGCAGGCATTAAAAGACCTGGCGGCTTTTTACCGCAGCCAGCTGGATGTGAAAGTAGTAGGGATTACCGGGAGCGTGGGCAAGACAAGTACGAAAGAGATGATTGCCTCCGTGCTGGCGCAAAAATACCGTGTACATAAGACAGAGGGCAACTATAACAACGAGGTCGGCCTGCCGTTGACTATCTTTAAGATTCGGGAAGAGCACCAGGTGGCTGTATTGGAGATGGGGATTTCCGATTTTCATGAAATGGAGCGGCTTGCAGCCATCGCGCGCCCAGATATTGGCGTAATTACGAACATTGGCCAAAGCCACCTAGAAGATTTGCATTCACGGGACGGGATTTTAAAGGCAAAGACGGAGATGTTTGGGTATTTGCGCGAAGGCGCGTACGTTGTCTTAAACGGGGATGACGACAAGCTGTGCACGATTAGCCGCGTGCAAGACAAAGAGCCGGTATTTTACGGCATCGGGCAGCAGAAGCCGCAGCCAGCCGTCTATAGCCAAAAAGCGGTGTATGCGGCGGATATACAAAACAACGGGCTTGCTGGCATCGATTTGGCAATCCATATGGGGGAGACAGCGTTTACGGCTTCTATTCCAATCCCGGGCGAGCATAATATTTACAATGCGCTAGCTGCTGCTGCTGTTGGAAAGGTTTTAGGGCTTACAAACGAAGAAATTCAATCTGGAATTGAACACGTGCAGACAATTGGCGGCCGCACGAATTTAATCCGGATGAACGGGATGACGGTGATAGACGACTGTTATAACGCGAACCCGGTCTCTATGAAAGCGTCGTTGGATGTACTTGCGACAGCAGCCGGCAGGACGGTCGCCGTTTTGGGAGATATGGGAGGGCTGGGCGACGATGCGCGCGCGCTCCATTATGAAGTCGGGGAATACCTGGCGAAAAAAGGCATCCAGGTGCTGTTTAGCGCCGGTGAACTGTCCGGGCAGATCGTAAAGGCAGTGCGCGAAAACAACCCGTCGTGCGAGATACATGAATTTGCACAGCGCAATGATATGATCCGGGAATTGCTGCCGTACTTGCAGCCAGGGGACGCGGTGCTCGTAAAAGCGTCGCATTTTATGGAGTATTCCGTGGTAGTAGAAGCGATTATCACAATGTAGGGGTTTGTTTGGAATGCTGAAAACATTCGTAAAAAATAGCCGGATGGCGCAGGGAAGACCCGCTTGCCATCCGGCTTTGATGTGGAATGGTTTTTAGGCACGCGCTAGCGCTTCATTTCCAGTTCTTCTTCTAGCATCTTAAGGATAATATCCCGCGTATAGGCGCCCAAGTGTTTCTTCTGTTCCTTGTCCAGGTTTTTTACGTAGATCGGTTCGCCGTACATCAAGGTTACATGCGTGCCCCGAATCCACGGCAAATGGTTTTCAAAAATATCGGCAGTATGGATCATTGCCATCGGGATAATCGCGCAGCCCGTCTTTTCCGCCATTTTTAGGCTGCCGTCTTTAAATGGCAGCATATCGGTTTCAACCGGAGAGGTGCACCTTGTCCCTTCTGGGAAAATGCACATGGAAATCCCGCTTTTAATCTGTTCAATCCCGGTTAAGATCATCTTCAGCCCTTCCTTAATATCCGAGCGGTTCAAAAACAGACAGTGCAGCTTTTTCATCCATGTATTCAAAAAAGGGTATTTTAACATCGTATCCTTTGCGACGTATCCGGTGAGCCCCGGGCATCTGGCGTACGTAATGACCGTATCGAAAAAGCCGCGGTGGTTGCCGACGTAGAGCACGGCTTCATTTTGCGGCACATGTTCTTCCCCATAGACCGTTACTTTTACCCCGGACAGAAAGAGGATGACCTTGAAGGCGAACTGAACGGCACGCAGGCAGAGCATATCCGCCTTATACTGGTTGGTACGCCCGATCAGCCATGCAACGCCCCAGATCGGAATGCCTAAAAGAAAAAACAGCAACATAAACAGTGCAACTAAAAGCAAGCGAATCATAACGACAACCCTTTCTTGTATGTAGTAAAGGCAGACGCTAAGCGTCTTGCCAGTCGAAATATATCCCATTATAAGAAATATTTTCCGGATATGCAAGAAGCAAACAAAACTTTTAAGATCAAACGCGTACGAAGTCATATCGGATAAGTCCTGCAAATATATATAAAAATAAGAAAACGATGGCAGTATCCGTATGAATATAAATCTCCGTATCAGACAAAAAACACAGCAAAGCTTCGCGCTGCTGTACACGCTGCTTGCAGCGCTTGCCCTGTCCGCCCTGTCCGGGTGCATTGTCCCAAAACAAGAAGAGGAAAAATTGCAGGACGTAGAATATACGATTTTAGAAGAGCGTGATATCCCGCAAAAACTGATGGAAACAATTGAACAAAAAAAAGCGGCGGAATTTAAAATTACCTTTGAAAATGAAGACGCGCTCTATCTCGTACACGGGTATGGGGTGCAAGAAACCGGGGGCTACAGCATCGTAGTCAGGGACTTGTATTTGACAGAGCATGCACTATATTTTGATACAGAACTGCTTGGTCCCGAGAACGGCTCCGACCCTCCTAAAAAGCCGAGTTATCCATATATAGTGGTTAAAACCGGAAGCCAGAAACAAAATGTAGTATTTGAGTAAGGAAATACATTGACTTTCCAAAGGCAGAGTGCTATACTATATCTAGTATATCGAATGTGGCATTTGGTATGGAAACAGAAATGCGATAAGAGGAGGATGAGAAGATATGCAGCGTAAAGATATAGAAAAGGTGCGTGCTTCGGTACATCAGCAATGTGGGAGCAAGGTTATGATTCAGCTTGACAGGGGCAGGAATAAGGTTGATATCCAAAGTGGTGTTATCCAGGGAGCATACCCGAGTGTATTCACGATTCTGGTAGATGACAAGGATGACAAAAATCCGCCGCAGCTGCTGTCTTTTAGCTATTCAGATATTATTACTAGGGATATCCGGATGAAGTTATGCTAATTGCGCCGGTGGGCCTGATGCAGGCTCGGGCATAATGCGTATGAAATTTGGATTCAAATCAAATCATAAAATCCCCCGGTGATGAATAGGATGTAAAAAACTATTTATGACCGGAGGATTTTTTATTGGATTTTATAAAGAAGTTATTACAGACCGATCAGGAGAGGGGGCGGGCGTCCATCCAGATGACGGTGGAGAGTGATTTTAACCTGCCCGATTTCGAGCCGGATATGATTAAATTGATCGACCGAAAAGGTTCGGTGCGGATTCATGAGATACGCGTAGAACCCGACCAGATTGTTGTAAATGGGGCGCTTTGTTTCCAGGCGTTATATAAATGCACGGAATCGGGCAATATTTGCAGCCTGCAAGGGGAAGTGCCGTTTTCGGAAACCATCCATATGGAAGGCGTGCAAGAAACCGACCATCTGGTTGTTTTAAACAATATGGAAGACTTGACGCTTGGGATGATTAATTCGCGCAAACTAAATATCCGCGCGCTGATAGAGCTGTCTGTGACCGACCATATGGAACAGCAGATACAGCTGCCTACCGGCATCGAAGACACGTCGGTACAGACACTGTACCAGCAGCATAAAATGCTGCAACTGATTACGCAAAAAAAAGATATCTGCCGTATCCACAGTGAAATTCTGCTGCCGTCCAACCGGCCTAATATTAGTAAACTGCTATGGCAGAGCGTGCAGCTGCGCGGGCTTGACAGCCGCATACGCAACGGTGAGATCGAGCTAACCGGGGAATTGCTTGTCAATATTTTGTACAAGGGCGAAGATGACGAGCGGCAGGTGCAGTGTATGGAAACTACGGTCGCGCTGCATGAAAATATAGAATGCAATGTCTGCGAACCGGAGATGCTCTTTAAGCTGATACCGCTGCAAGTGCAGCTGGAAGTAACGCCTGTGGAGGATGAGGACGGTGAAAACCGGGTTCTGATGCTGGAAGGGATGCTGGACTTTTACTTAAGGGTATGGCAGGAAGAAGACTTGCAGGTGCTAGAAGATGCCTATTCGCTTCAGGATGAATTGATGCTAGAGCGGGAACCGGTGAATCTACAAAGCCTGCTCGTGAAAAATGATTCGAAATTTAAAATCGCAGACCAGATATTGCTGGAAAACCAGCCGGCGGAAATTTTGCAGCTGTGCGCAAGCGTCGGGGAAGTGTTGATAGAAGACAGCCGGGTAGTCCCTGGCGGGATTGAGGCGGAAGGCGTGCTCAAAGTCCGGATGCTGTATATTACGGCAAGCGACGAGATGCCGATCGGAATCGCGGAAGGCGTTATCCCGTTTGCCAAACAGGTAGAGGCAGACCAGATACAGCCGGAAGATATTTATGAACTATCCGCCGGAATAGACCAGCTGACTGTTATTTTAGCAGATAACAGCCAAGCGGATATCAAGGCGGTGGTCGGGCTGGACGCAATTGTATTCAGGAGAGAAAACACGGCGTTGATCTGTGGAATGAACAGGCAGCCGGAAGACTTAGAGCAGTATGAAAACCAGCCGGGGATCGCGGGCTATATTGTAAAAGAAGGCGACCGGCTGTGGGATATAGCCAAAGAACACCATACGACAGTCGCGGATGTCATGCAGATGAACCAGCTGGCTAGCGAACAGGTGAACCGCGGGGACAAATTATTGATCGTAAAACAAATGGCGGTGCCGGCCGGGATATAAAAAGTTCATAAAAAATTTACAATTTTTTCCTTAAAATCATGCGAATGTTCGGTTGAAAATAGTGGAAACACGTGTTATACTGATGGACGAAACAGAGAAGTACAAACATGTTAAACCATTAAGAACACAAAGGAGCAGGTTTTGAGATTACAAAGATTACATAATACAGGGTTTTCCAGACGTTCATCGATGAAATTAGCTTCGCTTTTGCTGGCGACCGCAGTGACCGCCACATCAGCGTATTCTTTGCAGGCCTATGCCAGCCGTAAGTCGCAGGCGCAGGATGCGAAAAGGCAGGCGGAAAGCAGCCTGAATTCAGTAACAGATGATATTAACGACATTACATACAGGCAGCAGGAGCTTCAAAGGGAAATCAACGAGCTGGATTCCGAGCTGGTACAGCTGCTGATGAATATGGATATCCTGTCTGATGAACTAGAACTAAAAGATAAAGAGATCAAGCAGGCGAATGAAGATTTAAAAGTTGCAAAAGAAGAAGAAGAAACGCAGTATGAACGGATGAAAAAGCGGATCCGCTATATGTATGAGCGCGGGGACGGCTCGATATTGGAAGCATTGCTTGGCGCTACCAGCATGTCGGATTTTTTAAACCGGGTAAATTACTGTAATGAAGTTTATGATTACGACAGAGACCAGCTGGAGGTATATAAAGAGACCAAACAGCAGGTAATCGACTTAAAAAACCAGCTGGAAGACGAACAAGCTGAAATGGAGGAGATGCAGGACAATTACAAAGCCCAGGAAAAGGACTTAAGGAGCATGGTAGCTCAAAAAGAAGCTACGATGGATAACTTTGACTCCCAGCTCTCCCAGGCAAAAATACTGGCAGCCGAATATAAAGATACGATCCAGCGGCAAAATCAGATTATCCGTGACGAAGAGGAAAAAGAACGTATAGCGGCGGAACGTGCCGCAGCAGAGCGTGCGGCGGCGCAGGCAGAAGCAGACCGCGCGGCACGGGAGACAGCGGCGGCAGCGAGCAGGCAGGCAGCCCAGCAGTCTTCGAATAACAGCGGCGCGTCAAATTCCGCAGGCGGCTCCAGTGCGGGCAGTTCGACAGGCAGTTCAGGTTCGAGCGCGGGCAGCTCGACAAGCAATTCCAATGCGACCCCTGCTCCGGCTCCTTCCAACAGCGCGCCGGCGGCGAACGCGTCTGGCGTAACGGGTAGCGACGTCATTGCTTATGCGACACAATTTATCGGCCGCCCATATGTATGGGGTGGTACGAGCCTGACAAATGGGGCGGACTGTTCCGGATTTGTAATGAGCGTATATGCGCACTTTGGCTATTCGCTTCCACGGACATCCTATCAACAGGAACATTGTGGAAGGGGCGTTAGCTATAGTGAAGCACAGCCGGGCGATATCATTTGTTATAGCGGCCACGTTGCCCTGTATATGGGAAACGGCATGATTGTTGGCGCACAGAGCTCGAGAACCGGTATTGCAACGCAGAACGCGACCTACCGGACGATTATCGCAGTCAGACGGATTATTAATTAGCAACTATTTATTTAGAAACTGTTAATTCTGTTACATGAACCGGCCATTATGGAAAGCAGGAGCTTTTTCATAATGGCCGTTTTGATTTTGCAGTGAAAGCTGGGGCGTGCTAGAGCGTGTTTGAAAAATCATTCCCGCAATCTGCACTCCCCATTTCGCGGAAA
>CASUON010000081.1 GCA_949457475.1 uncultured Lachnospiraceae bacterium | reverse complement strand
AACTATTCCAGAATTTAACGGCCGGATAACAACCTATTATTTTTTTTATAGTATATTCTGGTATATTCTGCATATCCCCACCCCGTGAAAAGTAACATGAGCCGTAAGGCAGATGGTATAAGACGCCGTATTTTGCGTTTTAAGACATTTTTCTGTCTATCTATAAAAAATCTGCACCCTGCATAAAAACATGCCTTCCTGAGCGCCCTGCGTGGTCTGGAGGGCATGTTTTTATGCCTGTTAAATTCTTAATCCTGCGTCAGGGCTTCGCCCTGAAATACCTACAAGGGGGATATTCCCCCTTGACCCCCTTTTCTTTGTATCCTCTCCCTTTTCGTATCTTTTTTACCGCAGCTGTATTGCCGTCCATCCACGAAAAGATGCCCTTCGGGCACGGGTGCATTTTTGTATAAATTTTATTTTCAGAAAGGAGTACAAAAATGAAAAAAATTAAAAACCAGAAAGAATTTGCAGAAGAAATAGCCCAGTACGTCAGAAATGCCCTGCCGGAAGAACTCGCTGAAACACAAGTGCGTGCCGCCAGGCTGGACTTATGGGCAGGCAGGCCGTGTATGGCACTGCTTCTCATCCGCCCGTGGAACAATACCACAATAGGGTTCCGCCTAGACGGCTGGCATCAGAAATATTCTGACGGAAACGCGTCAGTGGAGGATGCAGCCGCAGCCATTATCAATGACCGCAGGCTTTACATCATGCCTTCCATTGGCAGCAGTACCGGCGCATCTTTACTGGAAGGCAGTGCCATTATTTATGCCTAGCCCTGCCTCTCTTTCATGTACCGCGCCATCTCCGTCAGTATCCGCACTTCCGTCTCATCCAGGTCCGATATGTCAAGGACCGTTTTATGCTCCAGGCCCAGAAGGTAGTCCGTCGAGACGGAAAAAAGCCGGGCCAGCTCCACAACATACATGGTGGACGGCACGGAGATGCCCATTTCCCATGCGTTCACGCTGCTGCGTGTAATTCCCAGCCGGTTTGCCACGTCACTCTGCGTCATGCTGTTGGATTCCCTTAATTTCTTAATCTTTTCTGCTATCATGGTGAATACACATCCTTTTTAGATTTAAGAATACGTTGTTATGGAAGATATTGCATTAGTCTGAATGATAGTAAATTATCATATATAATAAATTATTATCTAAAATGATATTTTAAATTGACTTCCCACCAGCAGAAGGCGTATACTTAAAACGACGATGCACATGGAAAAAGCCTGTAGTAGTACGGACTGTGCTGCTGCAGGCCGGGCAGCCAAGTGAGATAAAAAACTTCACAAAAGAAAGGAGAAATATCATGAAAAAGAAACAAACAACGATCCTTGCAATGTTTTTATGAGCTTTCATGGAGATCGTTGCAGCCAATGCAGACACAGCCTATGCCGCCCAGGACAAAATCCCGATAAAGGTCACGTTTAAGGGTAAAACCGTCACGCTGATGAAAGACGTCAATAAGGAGCCAGTAAAACCAAATATCAAGACATTAAAAACAAAGTGGGGGAAGCCAAAGATATCCGTAGATCACGGGGAATCTGCAGAATCAAAAGACAAACCGGATGTGGTTTCCAAAACTTACAATTGGGAAAAAGGAAATACGGCAGTCTGCTACAATAATCAGTATTACAGAGAACCAATGTGGTTCAGCTCACGTATCTACATTGAAATCCGTACCAGCGATAAAAATGTTAAAGCATGAGAATACATGAAGAAAGAGAGGTAGCAAATGAAAAAATTATTAAAATACATCATCACAATGCTGTTAGCATCCTGCATTATGATCAGCAGCATCCTGGATGGTACGGTTGTTGCAAATGCTGCTGCAAACCCTGTGATCCGGTCAGAAATATTACCATTCATAAAAAATTCCTGTACGATTGAAAGAGGGGATAAAGAAAAACTGACTGCCTGGTCAGGAAAGAAAGAAATTACGGAAAACTGCATCTGGAAATCCAGCAAAAAGGAAGTACTTTCAGTCAGCAGGAAAGGCTTAATTACTGCAAAAAAAGAGGGGATTTCTTATATCACTGCAGAGTATGAGGGAAAAACCTCCAAAAAGCTGAAGGTTACTGTCTCAGAAAAATACGCACAGCTTGAAAACGGAAACACGATCCTTATGAAAGCCGGTGAACGGAAAAGATTCCTTGTAACAGATACGAACGGCAAAGACGTGATACCATTTATGAGATGGACTACACATGATAGAAATATTGTCATGATACGCTCTGACTTTGTAAATGAAAAAAAGGACTATACAGAATATATTGAATTCATTGCCATAAAGCCAGGCACAACAACTATTACAGGACGGGATCTACAGAATGATTTCATAAACCAGTTCAATGGCACAGATCAAAGCTTTGACACAGACATAAATGTAACAGTGACAGTCACGGAATTGGAAACAGCAACTGCGGAACAGGAGGAATGCCGTCATTCCTGGAAAACAGTCACAAAATCCACCTGCGAATATGCAGGCATGAAAGAATGCGAAAAATGCGGACTGCAGAAAAAGCTCAAAAAAAGCCCGCACCAGTTTCGGGAAGTGGATACATACGGGCATGAAGTAATCGATGTATACTTTGAAGTCTATTGTGATAATGGCTGCATTCTGGACACTACCGTAAAACTGTCCGACTATGCATCAGCCGACGAAATCAAAAATGCACATTTTTATGAAACGAACAACGGCGAAGGAGAGATTACATGGCATCTGGGAGGCGTATCTGACAGCATAGAAAGAGAATTTGAAAAAGCAGCAAGTGAAGCAATCGAAAAACACAGCAATGTGCTTGGAAACTGGTTTTTAGGCGGACACGATGTATTGGGTGAAGAACTTGTAAAAACAACAGCAATAGAATGTATAAACTGTGGTGCAAAAAAAGAATAAAAAGAAGGATTCCTTAAGAAAGGAGAACATCTATGAATGTATCTGACACCAGGCAGCAGGAAACAGATTCGCAGAATGCAAAGCCGTTGTTTTGCAAAAATTGCGGATATAAAATAACTCCAGGCGGAATGTTCTGTCCGCAATGCGGAACACCAGCCGGCAGAGCAGGGCAGGAACCGCAGGCAGCGCCGCGCAGGGCCGTCCGCAGCCAGGAAAGATCCAATGGAGACAGGCAGAAAAAACCGTACAAAGCATTATTCGCAGGGGCTGCTGCGCTATTGATCATATGCTGCGCTGTTTTTATAGTATTCCGCGGCAGATCGGACCGCGGCGGAAACAAAGAATCTTCCTGTGATGTGGCAGATGGATTTGATAGGGAACGATATAAAGACTTTCATTTTTCCAAAAAACAAGTAGACCAATTAGAGCAGGCCTATGATACTTCCTATGAAGATGAGAAAAAAGCTCTTGATCCATACATTTTAGCTTATATGGAAGGATATGATGAATATGGCGAAATAAAGGAAGAATTTGAAAGCCTTGTTGGTATTACTGAGGATTTTTATCAGGCAGTGAATGCATTTGCCCCAAATCTGAAGCATGTAGCTGCAAAAGAAGCAGCAAACCAGTATGCGGATACCCCGCAGGAAGCCTATATGGTTGAACAGGGCGTAGGTATTGTATTAAGTGACAGCGAATTTGGCAGGGATATCCGTTCTCTTATTGAAGCTGCCGGACTGGGGATGATGCAGGAAATGGAGATAAAGGAACTGAAAGAAAAAAGGGAGGCAAGGCATGATATTATGATTTACGTTGCCTCAGAAGGAGATTATGCCCTTGTCAGGAGTTCGGGAACAATTGGACAAATGCTGGATCAAATTGAATGGAACAGCGGTTATACGGTAGCAGACAAAGCGCTTGCAGAACGTATGGCCGTCATAGAAGAACAGAATACGACTACGCTTGATGATTACTGGAGTGAAGACACTGAAAAAGTTTTCCAAACGTATCTGATACGTGAAAACTATAATGGCAGGATGGATGCCCTGAATGAAAAAAAGCAGCAATGGGATCAAAACCTTTACCAGTGGAGGAGTAATTTTCTACAGCAGGTCGGAGTAGAAGATGCGGATGAGATACTGTGGATCTACAGCATCCAAGATAAAAATGGATATGATAAAAAGCTGGTTTTGGATTATTTTGACATTTCCCAGAAGGAATATGAAAAATTAAAAGAAAAACATGATTCCGATGACCTGGCTGTTATTATTCAGGATGAAAAAGGAGATGATGCATGGGACGGGCTGATAGAATATATAGAAGCTAAAAAAAGTGAAGCCAGCAGCGTCTATGGGCAGTACATATACAGCATTATAGATAAAAACGGAACTGTTTCAGGAAGTTTTCTGGTTGCCCGCAATGATTTCCATGCCTCTATGAATGCAGATGGTATGTGTTCTATCTGGCTGGATGATACCTTTGAAGATAAATTAGAATATGCTGTGGATCATAAATTTGATGACGCATGTAAGGCCCATGTAATTATGGATAAAGAATGCAGGCTTTTGTTTCAGAACGATGAAGAAAAAGCAGATGACGGCTCCAGAAGCACTTATTCAGACGTCACACCAAGCGGAAATGTGTATAAAAAGACATTTTTGTCTGATTACGAGCATGGGGATTATCAGGTGCTGGAGTATGTACAATTGAACGGGACATCCAAAAAGCTATTTGAAGGCGGATATATTAACATGGATAAACTCACAGTTGAAACGGGTGATCTTATGGACCCGTTTTATATTACAGGCCAGGGCGCCAGCGACTATTATAAATATGAATACGGGTATGCAGATGACGACAGTACGCGCACTTCCGGCGTCCTTGATTTGACGAACGGAGAACTGATCACATGGGAAGAATATGAGAAACGGATATCTGCACAAACAGACCCGATGCAGCATACAGAGATTGAGATGTCAGAACTGGGAATCGCAGGAGATGAAAAAGGAATCAGGCTGAATGAGGATTATGTGCTGTATGGAAATACGATTTATGATATGTCGGGAAAAACCGTCTCAGAACTGGCCGATGGCCGCGGTGTCAGAAATATCCTCTATGCCAATGGCAGATACTGGATTGTGACAGAATCGGAATGGTTTTATGTACTGGATGACAGGTTTCAAAAGATTGCAGAACCTATCGAGCTCCCAGAAGGCGCAAAATACCAGATGACAGCCTACGGACTGTTGGTTGCGGGTTATGCAGAGGATGAAGCGGGCATCAGCCATGGCTATACGCATTTATACGATGGGTCGGCAACAATGATGTCACTGTCTGAGACAGCAGAGCATTTGAATGTGAAAGGATTCCTGTTGGATTGCGGAAAATCCGGCTGCATCAATCTCAACACACAAAATGGAGTGCTGCTTTCAACACCAGAAGAACCAGTAAGCCTGTCACTGCATGAAAGGTTAGGAATTCAGGTAAGAAGGAAATAAGGATAAAAAAGAAGGGTGGAAGAAACCTATGAATTTTTTTAACAGAATGAAAGATTCTATATCATCGGCTGGAACTGGCGTCAGCCAGAAAGTGTCGTATACAACAGATACGGTTAAACTCTACAACCAGATACGCGGCAACGAAAAGGAGATCGAAAAGCTTATTTATCAGATCGGCCAGAAATGCGTGCATCTGCATTTAAATGATACAGACAGCGAATATGAAGAGCTTTTTAAACA
Source organism: uncultured Lachnospiraceae bacterium (assembly GCA_949457475.1). Taxonomy (GTDB): domain Bacteria; phylum Bacillota; class Clostridia; order Lachnospirales; family Lachnospiraceae; genus Eubacterium_J. Next base: position 6,158 of record CASUON010000081.1, on the reverse strand, counting down.
GATCCGCCAGTATCAGGAAGCGAATTATGCGCACAGGGCAGAAATCCAGCGTCTGGGTGAAGAACTTAAGATACAGGAGCAGATGCGCCAGCAGGAGCTGAAGGAAAAACAGGAACGCCGGGAACAAGAGCAGCAGGCCGATATGCAAAAACAACTGGACGAAACAACGAAACTTTGTAAAAGCTGTAACCAGAGAAGTGATCTGGATGCTAAATTCTGTGTTTTTTGCGGTGAGCCGTTTGGAACAAATAGTACAGAGTAACATACAGAGGAAATCTTCCCCAATTTCCTTTCAGTCAATGGCATTGGGTGTGAACGGTAATGAATACTCAAAGAAATCCTTTAAATGGTCAGAATTTTCACAAAATCAATATACTAATACTGTCTGTTTAATAGAGAAAACGATTCAGTATATTTCAGATCATTTTGCTGTTTCGGTACGGTTTTTATAACTGTGAGCATTTCCTGCAATTACTTCTGTGGAAGATAAACGGCAGCATGAAGAATAGAAAGCAAAAAAGTGGGGAAGAATTTATGTAGAAAGAAGGCAGCGCAAAGGAATCCTGCTATAGAAGATGAACAAGAGGTGTATTTTGGGAATGGGGTGACAGTGTGAAGGTCATGTTGAATCAGCTATTGGATCAAAAGGGTATCTCCCAAAGCAGAATGGCAAAAGATACTGGGGTGTCGGTTACGACGCTGCGAAATTTGAACCATAACCGGACGAGCCGGATCAGCTTTGATATTTTGGAAAAAATCTGCGCGTATCTGGATTGCGGAGTGGAAGAGCTGTTATGCGTGGAAAGGCAGGCATAGAAACCTGCCTTTCCACGCTTTTTTCTTTCGCCGGAACAGATGGCTTTTAAATGGCCATTGAGAAACGGGGGAAGGTATGTTACTATCATTTTAATGAAGATGAGAATTATCAATCCTTTTATGGGATAAGGGCGCATATGAACCGGATAAAATAGCGCTGCCATTTTACAGGAATATTCAGACAAAGAGAGTAGGGCTATATGGACAGCAATTAGCGACGGCCGGTGTGCGTAGCGGTACAGGAGTAGCAGACGGGAGGGCGAAATCGATGTACCAATTTGAAAAGCTGGATAAAAAACTTCTTGGGGAGCAGATCGAAGACGAACTTATGAATTATATTTTGCAGGAACCGGTAGAAATCGGGCAGCGGATTCCAAATGAATTTGAACTGGCGCAGCGGTTTGGTGTGGGCAGGAGTACGATCCGCGAGGCGGTCAAAGGTCTGGTATCCAAAGGGATACTGGAAGTAAAAAGGGGCTCTGGCACGTATGTAAAAAGCACCCGTTCCATGGATGAAGACCCGCTAGGGTTATCCAGGCTGCAGGATAAGTATAAGCTCGCACTGGAATTATTTGACGTGCGGCTGATGCTCGAGCCAGAAATTGCGTCCCTGGCGGCCGAGTTTGCTTCTGAAGAAGAGCTTGTACAGCTGGAGAAGCTCTGCGATGAGACGGAAAAGATGTATCTGGGCGGGAAGAACCACATACCAAAAGATATTGAATTTCATACATGCATCGCAAGGTGCAGCAAAAACAGGGTGGTAGAAACACTGATACCGGTGATTAATACGGCCGTCCTTACATTTGCGAATCTGACACACCGCACATTGATGCAAGAGACGATCGAGACACACCGGGCGATCGTCAATGGAATTATGGACCGTGACCCGGTAGCGGCGCGGTGCGCAATGGTTATGCATCTTACATACAACCGGCAGGCGCTGGTGAAAAAATACAAAGAGCATCAGAAAAAGAAGCAGTAGACGATACGGCGGATATATCCGCAGAGCATATGTAAATAATGCACAAAAAGAAAGGCGTTTCAGATGGAATTCCTTTCTTTTTTTGTTCAAAATCATAGAAAAAATAGAAAATACATCAGATGTATTGACTGAAATAGCAAAATAAAGTAGTATTTAAGCACAATACATCATACGTCATATAAATAAAAAGGAAAGGAGATAAAAAGCGACAAAACATCAGATGTATATGATGTACAGATGAAGGAGAGAGTAAGACAAGGAAACAGGAAGAAGCAGACAAAATAAATGGCAGGCAACGCAAAAGCCGGCAACAGGAAATATGAAGAGGTGTGAAAACATGCGCTAAAAAGCAGGAAACAGGAAGGACAGGACAAGCTTATAAACAAGAAAAAAGAAAGAGAGGTACAATTATGGCATCTGATACCGTTGCTTTAAATCCGACAAGGCTTATCATAGCCGCGATCATCGGGCTTGTTATTTTGCTCGTATTGATTATCAAATTTAAAATCCAGGCAATGATTTCCATATTGACCGGCGCGATCGCGATTGGGCTGATCGCGGGGATGCCGGTGGAAGATATCGTGACGGCGGTAAATGACGGCATTGGGAATACGTTAAAAGGGATCGCGCTTTTGGTAGGGCTCGGTTCGATGTTTGGTTCGATCTTGGAAATATCAGGCGGCGCCCAGACGCTTGCCGTTACAATGGTAAAATGGTTTGGTGATAAAAAGGCCGCCTGGGCGCTTGGGATTACCGGATTGGTAATTGCGATGCCGGTATTCTTTGACGCTGGGTTAATTATTTTAATCCCGCTGGCATTTTCGCTCGCCAAGCGGACGAAGCGGTCTTCGCTGTTTTATGCGATCCCGCTGTTGGCAGGGCTTGCGGTTGGGCATGCGTTTATACCGCCGACGCCAGGCCCAATCCTTGTAGCTACGATGCTGAATGTGGATTTAGGATGGGTAATACTTGTCGGGATATTGTGCGGGACATTTTCCATGATCGTTGCCGGCCCGGTGTGGGGTTCGATCTGCGGAAAAAAATACCATATTCCGGTTCCGGAGCATGTGGCGAACCAGGAAGATTTTGACGAATCAAAACTGCCGAATTTCTGGTCGATTGTAGGCATTATTTTAATCCCTCTTGTACTTATTATCTTAGATTCCGTAACGGGGGTTGTGCCGGCGCTCAGCTCGCTGCAGCCGGTGTTTGGGTTCCTCGGGGAACCGTTTGTAGCGCTTTTGATTGCAACCGTGGCGGCTATGCTTATCCTTGGTATTGGGCATGGATATAGTTTGCAGGAGCTGGAAAAAGTAATGACCAAATCGCTTGAGCCGACGGGGCTGATCCTGCTGGTTACTGCCTGCGGCGGCGTGCTGCGTTATGTTTTGCAGTATTCCGGATTGGGGGAAGTGATTGGAAACGCCGTGTCTTCTATGTCCTTGCCGATTGTCGTACTGGCGTTTATCGTAGCGGCGCTTGTACGTATCTGCGTTGGTTCCGCTACCGTGGCAATGACGATGGCAGCCGGCATTATTGCGGCGATCCCAGGGATTGCGGAACTCTCGCCGCTGTACCTTGCCTGCACGACGGCGGCAGTCGCAGGGGGAGCGACGGTATGTTCGCACTTTAATGACTCTGGATTTTGGCTTGTAAAATCATTGATCGGAATGGACGAAAAAATGACGTTAAAAACATGGACGATAATGGAAACCCTTGTAGGAGGCACCGGTTTTGTGGTAGCATTGATTATCTCGTTTTTTGCATAACCAGACGGTTGGAGCAGCTGAAAACGTGTAATGTAGTTGGAATTGTAGCGCATTACCGTTTAAATTTGTGTTGAGATTGTAGAGGCAAGTAGGTTGGGGAAAGCGAAACTGCAAGGATCATAGTATAGAACCGTTTGGGCAGCAGACATAACTAAATTATAATAGTAAGGAAGGAGAAAATTAGATGTGTAATTTAAATAGCCAGAAAATGCGCAAGCTAGCGCCGGAATTAGACCCGCTGCGTATCGGCACGGGATGGAAACCGGAGGATTTGTCGAAACCGCAGGTTATCGTGGAAAGTACGTATGGCGACAGCCATCCGGGCAGCGGACATCTGAATGTATTAGTAGAAGAAGTAAAAAAAGGCGTCGCAGAAGCAGGCGGATTTGGCGCCAGGTATTTTTGTACGGATATGTGCGACGGGGAGAGCCAGGGTACGGACGGGATTAATTTCAGCCTGGCTAGCCGTGAAATGATTGCGAATATGATTGAGATTCATGCGAACGCGACGCCTTTCGACGCGGGTGTTTACCTTTCCAGCTGCGATAAAGGGCTGCCGGGCAGCCTGATGGGGCTGTTAAGGGTAGATATCCCTTCGATCGTCGTACCTGGCGGGACGATGAACGCAGGGCCGGATATGCTAACCTTAGAGCAGCTTGGCATGTACAGCGCGAAATACCAAAGGGGCGAGATCGATGAAGATACTTTAAATTGGGCAAAACAAAACGCCTGCCCAAGCTGCGGCGCATGTTCCTTTATCGGGACTGCTTCTACAATGCAGATTATGGCGGAGGCGCTCGGCCTGACGCTGCCGGGCAGCGCGTTAATGCCGGCGACGAGCCCGGATCTGCTGAAATTTGCCAGGGAGGCGGGGCGGCGCGCCGTACAGATGGCGCAAGAAGAGCATATGCGCCCAAGCGAGATTGTTACAATGGACAGTTTTGAGAATGCCATATTAGTACACGCGGCAGTATCCGGCAGCACCAATTGCCTGCTGCATATACCGGCAATCGCGCATGAACTGGGCTTTGAGGTTACCGGGGATACGTTTGACCGGCTGCACCGCAACGCGCATTATATCTTGGATGTGCGCCCTGCCGGGCGCTGGCCGGCGGAATGCTTCTATTATGCGGGCGGCGTTCCAGCGATCATGGAGGAAATCCGCGACGTCCTGCATCTGGACGCTATGACGGTAACCGGAAAGACGCTGGGCGAAAATCTGGAGGAATTAAAGCGGAACGGCTTTTATGAACGCTGTGGGAAATGGCTGCAGGAGTTTAACAAACGTTATCAATGTACGCTGGAAAAAGAAGATATTATCCGTTCGAAGCACAATCCAATCGGTTCGGACGGCAGCATCGCGATCCTTCGCGGGAACCTGGCCCCGGAAGGCGCAGTAATCAAACATACGGCGTGCCCGAAAGAGATGTTTCGCGCGGTATTGCGGGCAAGGCCGTTTGACAGCGAAGAAGCGTGCCTGGACGCGGTGCTTAAGCACAAAGTGGAAAAAGGGGACGCCGTGTTTATCCGCTATGAAGGCCCGAAAGGGAGCGGGATGCCGGAGATGTTCTACACATCTGAAGCGATCAGCAGCGACAAGGAGCTTGGAAAGAGCATCGCGCTGATTACGGACGGCCGTTTTTCCGGGGCGTCGACAGGCCCGGTGATCGGGCATTGCAGCCCGGAAGCCGCGGACGGAGGCCCGATCGCGCTTGTGGAAGAAGGCGATTTGATTGAAATAGACGTAGAAAAACGCAGGCTAAATATTATCGGCGTCAAAGGGGAAGAGAAGACCCCGCAGGAAATCGACCAGATTCTGGCGCAGCGCAAACAGCAGTGGAAACCGCGCGAAGCGCATTATAAGAACGGCGTGCTGCGCTTATTCAGCGAACATGCGGCCAGCCCGATGAAAGGGGCGTACCTGGATTACAAAAATTAAAGGGATATGGCGTATCTGGATTGCAAGAATGAAAAAGCGATGTAATCACATTACGCAAAAAGCCGCCCGGCATGAAAAACGGGCGGCTTTTTTGCGTGGATAGCCGGGCGGTTTATGATGTGGCCTTTGCTGCCCTTGGCCCGGCCTTTGCCGACTTGGCGCCGGGACTTGCCCCCCTTTGACTGGCTCGTTGGCATCGTAGTGGCTGCCATCTGGTTGGTCATCTACCAGAAAAGCAATCCGGCACTACATTGACGATGACGAAAGCGGCAGATTTTTTGACCGTTCCGCTTACGCCCGCATGATAAGCGCGGGGAGATTTTAGATTTGAAAAAATTCCTGAATGATGAAAATTTCCCTGATAAACAGTAACAAAGCAGAACGAAACGGATGGTGGAACAAATTTAATATGAATTTTGTTGTAAAGACGTGTGTTTTTTTTTATAATTGACGTGTGATAGGAGTGGGATATATCGTATATTTTGCTATAGTTTTTTAGAAATCGGGGTGATAAGGTGTCGGATGGTACAAAACGGACGCAGGAAGTTAAGGCAAAGCGTACCGCAAAAAACAGTGTGTTTTTAGACCTTTTCCAAAATAAAAAGAATTTGCTGGAACTGTATCAAACATTACATCCGGAGGATACAGAAGC
>CASUON010000080.1 GCA_949457475.1 uncultured Lachnospiraceae bacterium | reverse complement strand
TCGTAAGCTACGATCGGGTCGCGTATCCCTTCTTCTACCTGCGCATCATATAAGTTTGCCCATTTATGGCCAAATTCTGTTTCTTCATCTAAGAGCGGCATAAAATTGCTGGCGAATGAATTCTGCCTTCCCGCAGTCTTCGTCCCTACAACTAAATGCAGCGGAATTTCAATTAAACCGATATATTTTTCCCCCGCGGTCTGTTCATAAGGCAAAATTTCATCCAATGCGCTTAAATATGGATACTCCCCTTTATTGATAGCGGCCCGGTACGCTCTCTGCGCCAGTTTGTTGGCTGCCTGGTATGCTTCACTTGGCATTTCTATCAGCTCCTTTTCCTTATCATCCATTTTTTCTAGTATACTAGTTTCCGTTATTTATGTTGATACAATATTTCCCGTATAGAGCTGGTAATATTTTCCCCGTTCTTCCATCAATTTCTCATGGCTGCCGCGCTCAATCACGCGTCCCTGCTCCAGTACCATAATGCAGTCGCTGTTGCGTACCGTCGAAAGCCGGTGGGCAATCACAAACGTCGTCCGTCCGCTCATCAGTTTATCCATACCGCTTTGGACAATTTTTTCTGTCCTCGTGTCGATAGAACTGGTCGCCTCATCCAGAATCAGTACCGGCGGGTCGGCTACGGCTGCCCTGGCGATCGCCAAAAGCTGGCGCTGCCCCTGGCTCAGGTTCGCTCCGTCCCCGGTAAGCATCGTCTGGTATCCATCCGGCAGATGGCGGATAAACCCATCCGCATTTGCAAGGCGCGCTGCCTCCATAACCTCCCTGTCTGTCGCATCCAGTTTTCCATAACGGATATTATCCATAACCGTTGCGGTAAATAAATGCGTATCCTGCAAGACAATTCCAAGGGAATGCCTTAATGCATCCTTCTTTATCTTGTTAATATTAATCCCGTCATAACGTATTTTACCGTCTTGGATGTCATAAAACCGGTTGATCAGGTTGGTAATCGTAGTCTTACCTGCCCCGGTGGAGCCCACAAAAGCAATTTTCTGTCCTGGCGTGGCAAATAAATCCACATTATGCAGCACTATTTTTTCCGGGACATATCCAAAGTCCACGTCGTCAAATACCACATCCCCGGTTAATTCCTGGTAGGTTACCGTGCCGTCCGCCTGATGCGGGTGTTTCCACGCCCAAAGCCCCGTGCGTTCATATTCCGGCGCCTCGATAATCTGCCCTCTCTCTTTGCGTATATTGACTAAGGTAACATACCCTTCGTCTTTTTCCGGTTCTTCGTCCAGTAGCTTAAACACGCGCTCCGCGCCCGCAATCGCCATAATAACCGCGTTCAGCTGCATACTGACCTGGTTGATCGGCTGGTTGAAGCTCTTATTAAAGGTCAGAAAACTTGCAAGTTTGCCAATTGTAAAACCTCCAACGCCGTGCATCGATAAAATACCGCCCACAATCGCACACAGTACATAGCTGATATTTCCAAGCTGCGCATTGACCGGCATTAAAATATTTGCAAACCGGTTCGCTTTATCTGCGCTGTCAAACAGCTGGTCATTGAGCGCTTTAAAATCTTCGATCGATTTTTGCTCATGGCAGAATACCTTGACTACTTTCTGCCCTTCCATCATTTCTTCAATGTAACCGTTTACCTTGCCGATATCCCGCTGCTGCGCCAGGAAATATTTACTGCTTAACCCCGCTAAGCGTTTTGTCATAAACAGCATTACGCCTACCATCGCCAAGGTAACCGCAGTCAACGGCACGCTTAGATACAGCATACTCCCAACTACGCTAATAATTGTAATCAAGCTGGAAAATAGCTGCGGGATACTCTGGCTAATCATCTGCCGCAGCGTATCTGTATCGTTCGTATACACTGACATAATATCCCCATGGGAGTGGGTGTCAAAATAGCTGATCGGCAGCTTTTCCATATGTGAAAACAAATCGTTGCGCAGGTTGCGCAGCGTCCCCTGGCTGACGTAGATCATTATCTTTGCCTGCGCAAAGGCCGCAACCACGCCAATTCCATAGAAAAAGGCGACACGGGAAATCGCCCGCAATAAATCCCCAAAATCCGGCGCATCGCTCGCCAGCAGAGGGCGGATATAAGAATCGATCAATTCTTCCATAAACAGCGTCCCCTGGACGTTTGCAAATGCAGAATAAACAATACAGACAATGACCACAATGACTGCAAGCGCATAATTTTTCATCACATACGCCAACAAGCGGCGGACAATTTTCCCCGGGTTTTCTACTTTCGGCTTTGACCCCTGCATGCGCCTCGGCCCTGGCCCTTTCACCGGTTTTGCGTTTTCTGCCATTACTGACCACCCCCGTTCTTTTCTGCATTTCCATTCCCATTTTCATTTCCATTTGCCTGAGGCCCATGGCTTTTTGTATCTCCATCTGCGCTTTGGTCAAAATCCCCGCCGCCATCTGTTTGCGATTCATAGACTTCACGGTAAATTTCATTACCAGCCAGCAGCTGTTCGTGCGTACCGAAGCCGTTGACGCGCCCTTCTTCCAGGACAATAATCCGGTCTGCATGCTGCACGGAAGAAATGCGCTGTGCAATGATTAGCTTTGTCGTCCCTGGGATCTCTTCCGCAAAAGCTTTCCGTATCTTTGCGTCGGTAGCAGTGTCCACCGCACTGGTAGAATCGTCTAAAATAAGGATTTTCGGCTTTTTCAGCAAGGCGCGTGCAATACACAAGCGCTGCTTCTGCCCACCGGATACGTTTGATCCTCCTTGTTCGATATACGTATCATACCCGTCTGGCATTGCCTGGATAAATTCATCCGCACATGCCAGCCGGCACGCCCTCTGGCATTCTTCATCGGTTGCCTGCATATCGCCCCAGCGCAGGTTCTCATAGATAGTGCCAGAAAACAATACATTTTTCTGCAGCACGACAGATACCTCATTACGGAGCGTCTCAATATCGTAGTCCCGCACATCTTTGCCGCCTACTTTGACGCAGCCGTTTGTAACGTCATAAAGCCGGCTTATCAAATTAACCATGCTGGACTTGGAACTGCCGGTGCCGCCAATAATCCCAATCGTCTCGCCTGCGTGGATATCCAGGTTAATATCCGACAATACCATCTCTTCGCTATCCTTTTTGTATGTAAAATCTACATGTTCAAATCGGATGCTGCCGTCTGGTACATCATAATCCGGCGTCGGGGGATTTTGTATCGTGCTCTTTTCACGCAATACTTCCGCAATACGCCTGGCGCTTGCAGAGCTCATCGTAATCATTACAAATGCCATAGAGAGCATCATCAGGCTCATCAGTATATTCATACAATATGCCAACAAGCTCATCAAATCGCCGGTATGCAGTTCTACGGCATTCGTAGAAACGATCACTTTGGCCCCCAGCCAGCTGATCCCTAGTATACAGCTGTACACAGTCAGCATCATGGCCGGCGCGTTATAGGCGACAATACTTTCCGCTTTTACAAACATCAAGTACAAGTTCGCGCATGCTTCCTGGAATTTTTCAATCTCATAATTTTCCCTTACGTATGCCTTGACCACACGGATCGCCGAAATATTTTCCTGCACGCTGGCATTTAATTGGTCATATTTTTCAAATACCGCGCTGAAATATTTGTATGCGTTTACAGTAATGACCGCCAAAAAGCTGCCGAGCAATATAACCGCAATCAGATAAATGCTTGCAAGCTTTACAGAAATAAAAAAAGACATAATCATCGCGATGATTAATGAAAACGGCGCGCGGATACACATACGGAGTATCATCTGATAGGCATTTTGCAGATTCGTAACATCTGTCGTAAGCCTGGTTACCAGCCCTGCCGTAGAATATTTGTCAATATTCGCAAAAGAAAACCCCTGAATATTGACAAACATCCCCTCGCGCAGGTTCCTCGCAAACCCCGCTGAAGCACGCGCACCGTATTTACCTCCCATAACACCGGCGAACAGGCCGACAAATGCTGCAACGACCATGAACGCCCCCATGAGGTAGATATGGTTTATATCACTTTTTTCCACACCGTCATCGATAATCGACGCCATAAGAAGTGGTATAATCATTTCCATAACCACTTCCAGAATCATAAAACACGGCGTTAACAGGGAATCTTTTTTGAATTCCCGGATGTATCCACTTAACGTCTTAAGCAATGAACTTCACTTCCTTTTCTTTCATACTTGATTCCAAAATCCGGAATCTGTGTATTACTATGTTAAAACGAATAAAAATTTACGTCAAGTGGTTTTTTCAGATATTTGCCTAATCGCCCTTTACTGCTGTAGTGCGTTTTTGATCGCACCCATAAGCTCGTCATATGTTTCAAATGCCGGCAGCTGTGGATAATCTGCCTTGATCTGCTGCGTCGTCTTAAATAAGAAGCCGGACTTGCTTGCCAATATCATTCCGATATCGTTAAAGCTATCGCCGCTTGCAATCGTCTCACATCCAATGGACTGAAGCGCTTTCACGGTTGCAAGCTTCGGATTTTCCACACGCATCCGAAAACCGGTAATCTCCCCATCTTCCGCAACTTCCAGCGAATTGCATAAGATTGTCGGCCAGCCAAGCTTTTTCATCAACGGCTTTGCAAACTGTTCAAACGTGTCGCTGATAATAATCACCTGCGTCATGGAACGTAGTTCATCTAGAAATTCCCGCGCGCCTGCCATAGGGTCAATCCCCGCAATCGTCTGTTGGATTTCTTTTAACCCCAGTCCATGTTCTTTCAAAATTTTCAGTCGGTATGCCATCAATTTATGGTAATCCGGTTCATCCCTCGTAGTCCTCTCCAGCTCCGGAATCCCAACCGCTTTTGCAAAAGCGATCCAAATCTCTGGTACAAGTACTCCTTCTAAATCTAAACATACCACATACATCTTTTTTACCTCCATAAATATTTTAGTCGGCGTACATGATGTACGCCGACTTAAGTTTACTTTGACTTAAATATTATAGTCCTATCTTTCTATAATCTCAAATACATTTTAAACATTTTTCCAGCCTTCTATAATTTCTAATACATTTTAGAAATTTTCCAGCCTTCTTACCTCAAATATATTTTAGTAATCAGCCTTCTTACCTCAAATATATTTTAGAAATTTTCTAGCCTTCTGTTATCTCGAATACGCCTGTAGCAGATGACAGAACCGCAGGGTTTCCTGCTTTTGCAGCCGTCCCCAGAACCCGGACATAAATCTTTGCACCTGGAACCGCCTTTTTCGCGCTGAGCGTAACTGTTTTGACTTTAGTTACTGTAGTCCACTTTGCGGTTTTTTCACTAAAGGTCGTCCCGGAAGGAACAATTGTATACTGGTACTTTTCTGTCGTGCTCGCATTGTTAAATTTCAGATACTGGTAGGTCACCATTTTCTTTTTGACCTTCTTTTCTGTTTTGCTGTATACCACATTGCTGCCGTCAGCCGCGCTGATAGTCGGCGCCTGCCGCTGCTTGCAAAATACAACTTCTGCTGTTTTGCTGTATCCGGCAGATTTTGAAACTGCTTTTCTAAACTGCATCGTAACTTCAGAACCGGATGCATTTGCGGCTATATTAGATTTTACTTCGTCGAAGTCCCAGACGCTCATATTCTTTGTACATGCAGTCCAGGCATTCTTAGCCGTATTATAATATTCCATTGCGGTTGTCGTATTTACCGTCATTTTGGAAACATTGATCTTTGTAGCCGGCGCAGCTGCCCTCTTTGGTATTGTTATCTTTACTTCTTTGGAATACCTTACGCCTGGCGAAGATGCGTTTCCATCTGTGGCTGCAATTCTTGTAACGATCTTTCCGCCCTTTACGCGCAACCCTTCCAACTCGCTAATTACAAGCTGGCCGTCGCCGGAAATTGCTACATTTTTCCAGCTGCAGTTCGCGTTCTTGCGCCACTGCAACGTAGTGCCGCCCGCATTTATAATGTTTAGTGATGGCGCGTCCGCGTTGCTCTTTTTATCAAACGTTATTTTCAAAGCGGTATTCTTTTTCGGAAATACTACCTGTGTATAATCATCCGCAGAAGTTGCGTACACATCTTTGAAATACACAGTATAATTTTTCGTATCGGATACCCAGCTTGTATTAAATATATAATTGTTTCCGTCCTTTTTGTCGCCAATGCCATACCAGGTCTTTTTATTCGTAGAAAACAGCGCCTGCGTATTTCCATTTAAGTCCAGCGTCAATTCATTTTTTGCATAATCTATGCTGTTTACAAGAATCTTAGGGCCGCTGCCTGCCGCCGGGCTACTTGACATTAGGCGCATCGCTGTCCCTCGGGCCGCATTTGCAGAAGACGCCGTGCTTGCCGCATCTTCCAGCACCGAGATCTTGTAGTTCGTCTGGTAGTTCACTTTCCCGTTGATTTCCAGCACAACATGGTTTGAGCCTTTTGTCAGCTTATTCAGCGCGTCTTGCGATATTGTAACGGTCACTGAAGAATCCGTTTCCTGCTCAGCCATAAATTTCTCACGCAGGGAAGAGTTGCCCCATGTTACATTTGTAATTCCAAAATCTGCTTTAACCTGCGGATCATCCAAAAGCGTTAATGTCAAAACAATATCCTTTGAGCAATTTCCTTTGGAGAAGGAAATGCTGCCGCTATTTGACGATGAAACAGGCTCTTTTAACGTTGCCTTGATCCCAGTAATTTCTTCGGCCAGGTCTGAATTATTTTTTCTAATTTTTACGGAAATAGCGACAGTCCCTTTGCCAGCCGGGAAATACGCATCCTGCAGGTCAAAGGAAATTGTCTGCGTATATTTTCCGGAAGATTCTTGCGTCGTGATATTTGCGTCCGGAATGGTAAGCGCTGTCTGGTCGCAATATACGTTGACACTGTATTCCGACGGATTTTTCGTCCCATAATCCAGCGTAATAGACGCCGCTTTATCGTAACCTTTTACTTTAACAAATTCTTTCTCACCGGTAACCTGAGTCCCCGGAAGTACCGTCAACGAAACATTTGTAAATATCTTTTCTCCATTTTTAAGGACAAGCCCGAAATAATACTGCGTATCTGCCGATAGCTTGTTATCTGCCAACAACGCCGTAATGCCTGTTGCCTTAACGTCTACGCGGTACGATTTATTCACAGACGCATCGGTAGGGGCAACCAGCTCATAATGTGCCGCTGGCAGTTCTGTTACCGCTGCCGCGTCGTCTGTTTTCTCCTTATACAAGTTAATCGACGCTACCCCGACGTCGCCGTCTACTGTATCTGCTACGGTATAAGAAAACAATGACGTCAACTCCGAAGCATACTCTGTCCCGCGAATGCCTGTGATCGCAAGTTCATTTTGTACGAGCGTTGAATCGCCTGGGTATGTAAACCCTTTCAGGCTGAGCGCTTCACTTGCGAGCATAAAATTATCCGCACCAGACTTTCCACTTGTCTTCCTGCGAATCCGCAGTTCCGAAGTGTTTTCCAGCTGGCTGGATGTAAATGTACACGTGATCGAATAGTGTTTGTTCTCGTCTACCGTTTCTGTTTTTACAGTTAACGGAGTCCATTTTTCAACCGTATCCGTCCCTGCCGGCAGGATCGCATACTCATACGTATTGCCTTTTTGCGCTTCTTCCAGGGCAATCGTTATTTTTACTTTCGTCGGGCTTAAATACGAGATCGTCAGTTTATCCGACGCAGAAGACAAACCTACGGCTTCTTTGCCCTGTTGCGCTTTCAGATACAAAAACCGGGATGCGGAAACCTGCGTTTTTGCCGTTGCGGCTTTACGGAACTCAACTACCTGATCAGATGCGCTGTTAGAACCGGAGCAAAACAGGTTCGGAACAGCAGCCGTTAAATCAATCTTCTTATCGGTCACTTCTGTCCAGCCTGTGCTGCCAATCAAGCGGTACGATACGCCGTCCACCGTTTTTGCGGTAAATGTACTGCCGTCTACGGTAACGGTAGGCGCCGCAGATTTTTTTGCCAGTGTGATCGAAGATTCTTTGCTTGGCCTTACCCCTGCACTTGCAACCGGCGTGCCAGTAACAGATACCGGAGCCGTACGGAAATAAACTACGGTAGAAGAAACCTCATTAATATAAAACTCTAATTTTTCTTTTAAAGAAGTATCAGACAAAGACGTCGTATTCCATTCGCTCGTGCCTTTTACACGCCACTGGATATCGCCGGCATAATCTGAAGCAATGCCCGCGTAGGAGACTTCTCTCGTCGCTTTGTCATATTTTGCCTTAAATCCACTATTATATTTTGGAATTGTAATTGTTACAGGCTTTTTAGATACATTGCCCTTTAAAGACAGCGTATAATCTTTGCCTACGGCAATCCAGGAAATATCCATGGTCATGGCGTTCCCATTGCTGGTTCCTACCATTTTTTCCCACTTTTTCTGCTTGCCGTCTGAGAAATAAAAACCAGTGTCCCCATTCCCCTGTACGGTCAGTGTCTGGTTGTCGTAATCAACTGCTGTGACTACTACGGAATCCTCGGCACCCGCGTACACGAACGCTGTACTGCCAATGCCGGCAAAGACCATCAGCAGCATTGCAAAAAAAGTCAATAAAATTTTCTTTTTGCCCTTCATATGAGCCCCTCCTTTTCACCAAATGTCTTCAACCATCAAATCATTATAATATAACTATTTATCGGCAAATATAAATAAAGGGTTTATAGCAAATCTCAAATTTCTTTTTCCTGGAACAACCATAATATCAATTAAAATCGATCGCCTGGAGGCCTTCTGTCAAATACAGCATCGCCTCTTTCCATACGCTGGCCGGATAGGAGCCGCCATAAAGGCTTTCCAGCGTCTTTGGCGTATCGTACCCAATCCAGACGGCAACAGAATAATACGGCGTCACCCCGCAAAACCAGCCGTCTTTGCTAGCGTTCGTCGTACCGGTCTTGCCGGCCGCCGCAATGTCAGATGCACTGCCCCAATCCATACTCTTTGCCGTTCCGACGGTCAATACCCCTTTTAAAATATCCAGCATCTGCGACGCTGCCTCCGGCGCATAGACGCTCTTTTGCCCTTCCTGTTGATACAGCTCCTTGCCCGAGGCGTCTTTGATCGATACCAGGCAAGACGGATCGCGGTAATTCCCCTGGTTTACAAGCGTGCTGTAGCCGCTTGCCATCTGTACGGTCGTCGTGCCATAAGTCAGCCCGCCGAGCGCAGCCGAAAGGTTATAATCCGAAGGCACAATTTTGTCAAATTTCATTTCCGTTAGAAACGACAGCCCATAAGACGGTTTAATGTCGTTAAGCACCGAATACGCGACGCCGTTTTTGCTCTGCTCCACCGCGCTGCGCAGCGACATCGCCGGGCCGCTCATGCCTGCAATATTCGCCCCTGGCTGTTTCGCAACGTCCACGTCTATGTCATATACCGTCGTCTGGCCTGTATAGCCTGTCATCAATGCCGGCGTATAGACGGCAAGCGGCTTAATAGAGCTGCCTGGCTGCCTGTGGCTTTGATACGCACGGTTCAAACTATAGATATCCACCAGGTTTTCCTGCGACCGACCGCCCACTGCGGCTACTACTTTCCCGGTCGTATTGTCAATTGCCGTCACCGCCCCCTGCAGCTCATAAACGTTTGTCTGCGGATCTGTCTGTGTCGCAAACGCCAAGTTGTTGTCCAGCACCTGCTGTAAAGCCTCCTGTACCCCGGTATCCAAAGAAGTCGCAACCCGGTACCCTTTTGCGTACAGGTTCTTTTTTTCCAGGTTATACGCCGCGTCGTAAGATTCCAGATATTCTTCATAGTCTTCCTGATCGGTAAATTCATAACGGAATTCAAATCCATGCAGCTTCATCAGATATTCGACGGCACAATAGACCGCATACGTCGTCTCATAATTGTAAAACTCCCCGGACGGCTTTTGGATTGTAATTTTTTCCTGTAGCGCCCGTTCATAATCGCCCTTTTTCAGATAGCCTTCTTTGTACATGTCCCCTAAAATTTTATTTTTGCGCTCAATCGCGCGTTTTGGATTTTTATACGGATTAAAGTACTCCGGACGGTTTGGGATCGCACACAAATAAGCGACCTGCGCTAAGGAAAGCTCGTCGGCCTCTTTTCCGAAAAACGCTTTCGCCGCTGCCTCCAGTCCATAAATCCCATTGCTAAAGCAAGCCGTATTAATATAGTATTCCACAATCTCTTCTTTGCTGTATTTTTTTGTCAGCCGTATAGCGATCATCATTTCTTTGATCTTCCGCTCCAAAGACCGCTCCCTCGTCAGATAGATCGTCCTGGACAGCTGCTGCGTAATTGTACTCGCCCCCGCCAGGCTTTCGCTGTTCGACGTAATATAATCCACTACAACGCGTATAATCCCCTTTACATCAATCCCAATATTGTGCCAAAAGCTGCGGTCTTCGACCGCAATAAACGCGTTCACCGCGTCTTTTGGAATCTGTTCATATTTCAGATAACTCGATTTTCCAGCCCCTGAGGACAGCTCTGCAATTTCCTCGCCGTCAGCGGAATAAATATATGTTATTTCATCCATACGAAAATCCTGTGCGCTGCTGCCTTCTACCAGCTGGTCGGCTTCCTGCGCGAAGCGTTGGTACGCATCGCCGTAACGCACAAACAAAAACACCGCTACTACAGCCGTCAGTATCAGCCCGGCCAGCATAATCCATTTTAGGCTTTTCCATGCATAATAGAAAAAATCACAAAAAAATGCCCCCATCAGCTGGAAAACGTATCCGCTCTTCCCGCTGCCCTGATTTTGATTCTGATGGGCTTTTTTCACCTGCGTCAGCATCGGCTGGCGTTTCTGCTTTTTATTCTTTCGATTACTCATATCGCACCTCTTTTCCAATTATCCCCTTACATAAATACGGTTGCCCTTTTTACATTTTTAAGGTCGCAGCCAATTATGCCCAACAGGGGTAAAACGCTGGACAAACCTATTTCCTTTCCTTTATAATAGGGCCAGGCAACTATTTTTAACTATTTTTATTTTAGAGAAAGGTTTCTATAAATATTATGATTAAAATCGGCTCCCATGTTGGGATGAGTGGAAAAGATATGTTTTTAAATTCTGCGAAAGAAGCTGCTTCATACGGTGCCAACACATTTATGGTCTACACCGGCGCCCCGCAAAATACGCGCAGGAAGGAAATCGCGGATTTAAACATTGACGCGGCACATGCTTATATGCGCGAACACGGCATTGATAGCTTCGTCGTCCACGCACCTTATATAATTAACCTTGGCAATTCTATAAAACCAGAGACGTTTGCACTGGCGGTAGAATTTTTAGCCAAAGAGCAGGAACGCACGCTTGCGATGGGCAGCAACCTGCTGATCCTGCATCCGGGCGCGCATGTCGGCGCCGGGCAAGAGGCCGGCACTGCACAGATTATCAAAGGATTGAATGAAGTCTTAACAAAAGATTCCAAATGCCTGATCGCACTAGAAACGATGGCCGGCAAAGGCTCTGAGATCGGAAAGACATTTGAAGAACTTGCCGCTATTTATGACGGCGTCCATTACAACGACAAGCTGCGCGTCTGTTTTGACACATGCCATACCCACGACGCAGGCTATGACATTGTGCATGATTTCGACAGCGTTATCAGCCATTTTGATAAAGTGCTAGGCAAAGAACAAATCGCGGTATTCCACATTAATGACAGCAAAAACACCCGTGGCGCTTCCAAAGACCGCCATGCAAATATTGGCGACGGTGAAATCGGCTTTGACGCGCTTTATTCCATCGTGCACCACCCGGACTTTTTAGATGTCCCTAAAATTCTAGAGACGCCATACCTAACTGACCCAGACGACAGCAAAAAGAAATACCCTCCTTACAAAGATGAAATTGCAAGGCTGCTCTCCCCCTAGTACTCCATCCAGACAGAAATTAAAGTAAGGAGCGGTCTGGTTCGTACCAA
>CASUON010000079.1 GCA_949457475.1 uncultured Lachnospiraceae bacterium | reverse complement strand
GGAACAGACTTTTCAGTTCCTGCCGGTTGCCTGCCCCATAGTGATAGCTGATAATCGGCGCCGCCCCAATGGAATAGCCAATATAGGTGCCTGAAAAGATAAATGACACATACATAATAATCCCATACGCAACAACGCCGTCCGAACCGGTTAGTTTCATAAGCTGCATATTATACAGTATATTGACAAGCGACATGGACAGATTGGTCAGCATTTCCGAAGAACCGTTCGCACAGCTTTTTAAGATTGCCTCTATGCGCGGCTTTACTTTTACAAGCCGTAGCGGGCTGGCATTGTTACGGATAAAATAAACGAGCGGGATAATGCCGCCGATTACCTGGCTTAGCGCTGTAGCCATAGCCGCCCCAAAAATACCTCCCCGCAAGAAATACATAAATACAAAATCAAACGCCATATTTGCAATGCCCGCCGCAACTGAAATAAGCAGCCCCATTTTCGGCCGCTCGGCTACCACCAGAAAACTTTGAAATGCATTTTGAAGTACAAACGGAATAAGCGCAATAAGCAGCACGCGGCCATAGACTACGCAGTCTTCCAGTATTTTCCCCTCTGCGCCTACCAGCGCCGCAACCGGGCGCAGAAATATTATCCCCAATACCGTCAACAGCATGCCGATAGCGATCAGAAAATAGATCAGCAGTGAAAAATCTTCATTTGCCTTCTCCTGTTTCCCTTCCCCTAATGTCTTTGATACCAGCGCGCTGCCGCCGGTGCCGATCATAAATCCCACAGAACCCATAATCATAGCAACCGGCATAATCAAATTGACCGCTGCGAAAGAATCGCTGCCAACAATATTGGATACAAAAATCCCGTCCACAACGCCATATACCGATGTAAAAATCATCATAACAATCGTCGGTATCGTAAAACGTACCAGTTTTGTGTAATTAAAATGCTCTGAAATCTGAATACGCATTTCCCCTCCTTCTTTATCATCCGGTTTCTTCAAACGTGCCTTCCAGATTCTGTATGCGGCAGGCCTCTGCAACATCCAATAGGATCCGTTATTTTGTACTGCTATCCGGCACAAAACATTGCCCTATTCTCTCTTTAAACAGCTCCTTATATTTCTCAGAAAGCCGCAGCAGTTGCCGGCTTTCCTCTTCCGTCATAATCGCAAACACTTCGTTTTCCGCCTGGATGACCGGCTTTATTTTCTCTTCCACCAGTTTTTTTCCTGTATGCGTCAGATAGATATGCATATTCCTCCCTTTTCCCGCCTGAAGCGTCAGATACCCTTCCTGCTCCAATTTGCGGATCGAAGAATGGATCGTCTGCTTGCTCAGGTAAAACGACCGGCTGATATCTTTCTGCCGACACCCATCCCCCCATTCGCAGATCGCGTATAGAATATAAAACGCACTGTCCGATAACCCGCCCCGTGCAGCCGCCGTATGATAAATTTCATCCATCTCACGATAAATCCGGTTATATTTTTTGAGTTCTTCTGTCTGTTTTATCATAATCTCCCCCTAAAAGAATAAGTATGAAATCATACTTATTATAGTCCGAAATCATACTTATGTCAAGCAAAAAAATAAAAAAGAAGCTTTAAAACCAGTCCGCTGATTTTAAAGCTTCTTTCTATTCATTCTTACATCCGTTGCACAAGATACCGTTCCGGCTCCTGCTTTCGCTTATTCTACAATGTCCGCATACATGAAATACCAGTATCCGGTAGGTGAATGCCAAGAATCCACCACTTTTTCGCTCTGCAGCCAGAAGTCATTGTAGTATGCAAGCGGGATACATCCGGCATCTTCCATCAGGGTATCTTCCGCCTTGTGGAGCGCTGCGGAACGTTTTTCCGGATCGATTGTCTCCCTGGACTCTTTCATCGCGTTGTCAAACGTTTCGCTGCTGTACTTGCCGTCATTGTTGCCGTTTGAAGAGCAAAGGATATCCAACGTATTGGAAACGTCTGTGTAATCGCCTACCCAGCCGTTACGCGCGATATCAAACTCGCCGTTGCGGCGCATCGGCGTAAAGCTTGCCCACTCTACGATCTCTACCTGCAAATCGATGCCAAGCTCGCCCCATGCTTCCTGCAGATATTCCGCAACTACTTTGTGGTAGCTTGAATCGTTTGTCGTGTAGCTTATAGATGGGAAACCTTCTCCGTTCGGATAGCCTGCTTCTTCCAGCAAAGCCTTTGCTTCTTCCAGGTTTGCTTCGTAATCAGAGCTATCAATATATGGCTGCCCGCCGTTTGCGTTCTTCTGGAATTCAGAACCGTCGGCGTCTGTCCAGCTAGGCCCTACAAAATTGGTGGCCGGTGAATACGTACCCTGCATCAAAGTATCCGCAACATATTCACGGTCGATGGCAAGGCTTAACGCCTTACGTACTTTCGCGTTGTCAAACGGCTCCCTTTGGCAGTTAAAGGAAAGATAATACGTACCGATGATCGGGTCAATGTAAAAATCGTCGTTTTCACGCAAGGAAGGGATTTCCTCTGTCGGCACGTCTTTGATCATCATTACTTCCCCGGTCTGGTATGCGCTGTAAGCCGCGTTAGAATCCTCGATCAGGTTAAAACGGATGCCGTCTAACTTCACTGCGTCCGCATTCCAGTAATTCGGGTTCTTGCTCATCAGGATATGGGAACCTGGCTCCCAGTCCGTTACATAAAACGGCCCGTTGGAAACATACGTATCCGCCTTTGTTGCCCATGAATCGCCATTTGCTTCAATCGTCGCCTGCTGTACTGGGCTTAATGTGGCAAATGCCGCAAGGCTGTCAAAGAATGGGCATGGAGCGCTTAATTTTACAACCAGCGTCTTGTCGTCTTTTGCCTTTACATTCAACGCGTCCAAGTCGCCTGCTACCGCCTCTTTGTAACCATCCACCATGCTAAGCACGGTCTCTACGTATGGCGCTGCAAGTTCTGGGTCGCATACCCTCTTCCAGCTGTATTCAAAGTCTTTGGCTGTCAGGTCTGTGCCGTCCGACCACTTCAGGCCGTCCCTTAAGGTAAACTTCCAGGTAAGCCCATCCTTGCTTACTTTCCACTTTTCCGCCTGTCCAGGGGCGATCTTGCCGTCTTTATCTACCGTCAGCAGGCATTCGAAGTTGTGCAGGATCATATTTCCACCGTCTACCGCACTGTTCAAAGCCGGGTCGATCGTCTCCGGGTTTGGCCCCAGCTGTACGGACAGGATTTTCTCCCCTGTAGCGGAGCCGCCTCCCTTGTTCGCATCATCCTGCTTTGTATCCCCTTCTTTGCTGCCGTTTGCGTCGTCTTCCGTCGTCTGCGCATTATTATTGTCCTTGGAACCGTCGTCGCTTCCACAGGCTGCCAGGCCGAAAGCCATCGTAACTGCCAGTAATAAGGCGATTACCTTCTTTTTCATATCTTTTCCTCCTTCTTGAAATCTGGCCGGACGGGGATCGTTTCCCCTGTCCGCCTCGCCGGGCACGCGTTACGCCATGCCCGCGCATCAACAACCGGATATGTACAACATATCCATATCTTGTTTATCACATTTAACTCAACTTGTCAATATGGTGGCATGCGGAAAAATGCCCTTTTTCCACTTCGCGCCATTGCGGCGCCGCTTGCGCGCACTGGTTGTCCGCATACGGGCACCTGGTCCGGAAACGGCATCCAGAAGGCGGGTTTAACGGGCTTGGCACGTCCCCTTCGAGCACTATTCGCTTGCTCATTTTTGCCGTGTTTGGATCCGCAATCGGAATCGCGGAGATCAAACTCTTCGTATACGGATGCAGCGGGCGCGTAATCAGCTCGTAGCTATCCGCAAGCTCCACCATCCGGCCCAGGTACATAACGCCAATCCGGTCGGAGATATGCTTCACCGCAGAAAGGTCATGGGCAATAAACAAATACGTCAGGCCCATCTCTTCCTGCAAATCTTCAAACATATTGATTACCTGCGCCTGGATCGATACGTCCAGCGCAGAGATCGGCTCGTCGCAGACAATAAATTCCGGTCTTACAGCTAACGCCCTGGCAATTCCGACACGCTGCCTCTGCCCGCCGGAAAACTCATGCGGGTAACGGTTCGCATGTTCGGAATTCAGCCCTACCCGCTGTAGCATCTCAATAATGATCTGGTAGCGTTCCTGCTGGTTGGCCGCCATTTTGTGCACGTCGATCGCTTCCCCTACGATGTCGCCTACGGTCATACGCGGGTCCAAGCTGGCGTATGGGTCCTGGAATACAATCTGCATCTTTTTCCGGTACGGGAGCATATCTGCAAATATCTTCTTGTCTACGTCAAAAATGACTTCATTATTGTATACAAACCTCCCCCCCGTCGGTTCGTACAAGCGCAGCAGCGTACGACCGGTCGTCGTCTTGCCGCAGCCGGACTCCCCTACGAGCCCTAGCGTCTCGCCCCTTCGGATAGTAAACGACACGTCGTCGACCGCCTGGATATATTTTTTCTTCTTGCCGTAACCCCCGGCAGGAAAGTATTGCTGTAAATGTTCTACCTGGATAAATTTCTCCTGTCTGTCGCTCATTGGGCAGCTCCTTTCTCCATTTCCTCTTTCTGGTTCAGCCAGCACTTCGTATAATGGATTTCCCCAAAATTAGAAACCGGGGGCATTTCCCTGAGGCAAATCTTCATACATTCATCGCACCTTGGCGCAAACGGGCAGCCCTTTGGCGGGTTTAACAAATCCACAGGCGACCCTTCGATCGGGACCAGCCTTTCGTGTTCTTTGGCGTCCAGCCTTGGAATCGAGCGGATCAGCCCTTTGGTATACTGGTGTTTTGGATGGTAGAAAATATCATCCGCCGTGCCGTATTCGACAACCCTCCCGGCATACATTACCGCAATCCGTTCGCACATACTGGCGACAACGCCCAAATCATGGGTAATCATAATAATCGCCATACCGAGCTTATTTTTTAATTCCACCATCAGCTCCAATATCTGCGCCTGGATCGTTACATCCAGCGCGGTCGTCGGTTCGTCCGCAATCAGAAGCTTCGGCTCGCAGGCAAGCGCAATCGCAATCATAACGCGCTGGCGCATGCCGCCCGAAAGCTCATGCGGATATTGCTTCAGCCGTTTTTCCGGCTCATTAATGCCGACCAGCTCCAAAAGCTCCTTGGCGCGCTCTTTGGCCTGCGCCTTATTTTTGTCGGTATGGAGCAGGATTGCTTCCATAATCTGGTTCCCGATCGTATAGACCGGGTTTAAACTCGTCATCGGGTCCTGGAATATAATCGATATTTCATTTCCCCTGATCTTACGCATTTCCTTTTCTGACATCTGTTCAATCTGGTGGCCGTTAAATTTCAGGCTGCCACCGATCAGCTTGCCCGGATAGGCGGTCAGCCCCATCAGGCTATACGCGGTTACCGATTTGCCCGACCCGCTTTCGCCGACGATGCCCAATACCTCTCCTTCTTTCAGCTGGATCGAGACATTGTTTAACGCCTTGACCTCCCCTGCGGGGGTAAAAAAGGAAAGCCGCTCATTGTTAATATCTACAAGATATTCTGACATACCATCCTCCTGTTTTTGTCTATGACTGTTTTTTCACTTTAATTCGCTAAAGCATTCACGTCCTACGCCTGTTCACTTTCTGTTTTGCCGACACCCATCTCCTGTTTTTTCAGTGCCTGCCATCATCCTGGCTATTGTACGGCGCTGCCTATTTCTGCTTTGCCGGCGTTTCACGCCTTTGTATGGCCTGGCATCGTCTTAGCTATTGCGCGGCGCCGTTAATTTTTCAATTTCGGGTCAAACGCATCCCGCAGGCCGTCGCCTAACAGGTTAAAGCTTAAAATAATCAAACTGATCAATACAGCCGGTATAAACAGCAGGTACGGATACGTGCCCATGCCGTTGATCGCATCGCTCGCAAGGCTGCCCAGCGACGGCAGCGGTACTGCCACGCCCATACCCAGGAAACTTAAAAAGCTCTCTGTAAAAATGGAAGACGGAATCTGCAATGTCGTCGTAACAATCAACGTACCGATACAATTGGTCAGCAAATGCTTGCGGATAATCTTGCCGTTGCCAACGCCCAATGCGCGCGCCGCGGTCACATACTCGCTTTCTTTTAGCATCAATACCTGGCTTCTGACCATACGCGCCATGCCGACCCAGTATAAGAGGGCAAACACGATAAAAATACTAATCAAGTTCTTGCCTACGACGCCGACCCAGGCAAATCCAGGCAGTGTCTTAAGCTGTTCAAGCGGGTCGCTCAGTGCAAAAGATAAAAGTACAATTAATAATATATCCGGAATCGTATAGATAATATCCACAATACGCATCATCACCAGGTCTACCCAGCCGCCAAAAAACGCGGCGATCGACCCGTACGCAGAACCGATCACAAGGATAATCGCTGTCGCCACCAGCCCTACGAGAAGGGAGATACGGCTGCCCATCATGACACGGATCGCATAATCGCGCCCATGCTTATCGGTGCCAAATACGTGTGGAAATACTTTTTCCCCCGCGTCAATACGCTCCTGCTCCTGCTGCGAATACTGCATCGGCGCTAGGTTGTTCGCCCCTTTTGACTGGTCCCTGTAAGAATATGGGTAAAAGATCGGGACAATAAATGAAAAGATCATAACCAGAATAATAACGACAAGGCTAGCCATCGCCACTTTATTTTTTGCAAGGCGCCGCATCCCGTCTTTCCAAAAGCTTACGCTTTCTCTCATAATAACCTGACTCTGCTTCTCTTCTTCCGTTGCGGGCAGAAAATCATCAGGATTAAGTTTCAGCTGAAAACTGAGCGGATTTTGTTTCATCACTGCTTTCTCCTTACTTTAATTTAATTCTCGGGTCTACAACTTTGTATACGATATCTACAACTACGTTCATAATGATAATCAGCGTTGCAAGGAAGATCGTAGTACCCATGATCATTGTAAAATCACGTCCGTTAATGGCGCGGATAAATTCGCCGCCCAGCCCCGGAATCGTAAAAATCTTTTCCACGACAAAACTGCCAGTTACCGTATAAGCAAGCATTGGGCCTACATATGTAACAACCGGCAAAATCGCGTTACGCAGCGCATGCTTAAACAGAATAAAAAATCCAGAAACCCCTTTTGCCTTTGCGGTACGCATATAATCCTGCCCCAGTACATCCAGCATGGAAGAACGCATCAAACGCATAATATAGGCGGTCGGATAAAAGGACAGCGCCATGACCGGCATAATATAATGCTGCCATGAATTTAGGCCGATCGTAGGGAGCAGCCGCATCTGGACGCCCAGAAAATACAATAGCACCGTACAGATTACAAAGTTTGGCACCGCAATCCCGCAGGTCGCTACCACGCTGATTAGACTATCTAAAAACTTTCCCCTTTTTAACGCCGCCAAACAGCCGAGCGGTATCCCAAACAGCAGGGCTACCAGCACGGAAATGCCGCCGACACGTGCAGAAACCGGAAACCTTGATAAGATAATGTCCATAACCGTACGCCCGCGCTGTTTTAAGCTGTCGCCGAAGTCACCGTGCAGCGCGTCGTTCATATAAGTGAGATATTGCTGAAATAATGGCTTGTCCAGGCCGTACTTGGCTTCCAAAGCCGCCGTTGCCTGTGGGCTGATCGCCTTTTCTGAAAGGAACGGCCCGCCGGGGACCATATTCATGAGAAAAAAAGTGAGGGTTGCAACTGCCCAAATTGTAACAATTGCAAGGCCAATTCGTTTTACGATGTACTTTAACATACCTCCAACTCCTTACCGTAATATTAAAAGAGGAACGAAAGCCCTTTCCATGACAATCGCTATCGTTCCTCATACGACAATATGTTATCAAACAATTCATTGTTTGTCAATTCTTCTTATAGAATTTTTGCATAATGTTACAATATTATTGCATAAATTCTAAATATTGGATTTTTACTTTTTCAGCACCAGCGCTTCATATGGGCGCAGGCGCATCTCCTTTTGTACCTGGACGTCCGGCAAGTTGTGGATCAGTACCTTTGCGGATGCAAATTCCTGCGGGGGCGTATAGGCCATATCCTGCGCGGTAAAGTTGCAAACTACCAGCAGGCTTTCTTCCCCAAACGTCCTTGTATACACATACAGGCTGTCACTCTCCGGCTCTAGCAGCCGGTAATCGCCGCGCGTAATCACTTCTTCCTGCTTGCGCAGCGCGATCAGCTTTTGATAATAGTAAAATACGGAATCTTGATCTTCCAGCGCCTTTTTTACATTGATTTCCCGATAATTAGGATTTACCATAATCCACGGCTCCCCTGTCGTAAAGCCGGCCTGGCCGCTATCGTCCCACTGCATCGGCGTGCGCGCGTTGTCCCTGCCGCGCATGCGGATATAGCGCATCATATCTTCCGGTGAAATCTGCCCCGCGCCTGTATATTTATGAAACGCGTTGATGCTTTCAATATCCCGCACGTCATCCAGGCTTTCAAACGGGCAGTTTGTCATGCCGATCTCGTCCCCCTGGTAAATATAAGGCGTGCCCTGCATCATATGCAGGCAGGTCGCAAGCATCTTTGCGCAGGCCACCCGGTACTGTGGCGCATCGTTTCCAAAACGTGAAATACACCGCGGCTGGTCGTGGTTTCCAAGGAACAGGCTGTTCCATGCCCTGCCGGCAAGCTGCGTCTGCCACTTTGTCATAGTCTCCTTCAAATCTTTTAAGCTGACCCTCCGGTCGGTCCATTTGCCGTACGGCCCGTTGTCCAGCTCGACATGCTCAAACTGAAAGACCATATTTAACTCTGTCTGGTCTAGGGACGCGTATTTTCTTGCCTCTTCAATCGTAACCCCGGCGCATTCCCCGACTGTCATCAAATCGTAGCGAGAGAGCACTTCCCGGTTCATTTCCTGTAGGTATTCGTGTACATGCGGCCCGTTCGCGCAGCCATGGTCCGCATACTGGCTGCCCTCGTACGGCACGCCGTCTGGAAGTCCCGGTTTTTTGGATATCAGGCTGATCACGTCCATGCGGAACCCGTCAATCCCTTTCTGGCACCACCAGTCCATCATGGCAAACACATCCTTGCGTACGTTTGGGTTATCCCAGTTTAAATCCGGCTGCTTTTTGGAAAACAGGTGCAGGTAATACATACTGGTCGTATCGTCATACTCCCACGCCGACCCGGAAAAACAGCTTTCCCAGTTGTTCGGCTCCTTCCCGGCGCCTTTTTCCCCGCCTTTGCCTTCCCGCCAGATATAATAATCCCGGTACGGGTTGTCCTTGGAACTGCGGCTTTCCACAAACCACGCATGCTCATCGGACGTATGGTTGACGACAAGGTCCATAACCAGCTTGATGCCGCGCGCATGCATCCCGGCCAGCATCCGGTCAAAATCTTCCATCGTGCCGAATTCTTCCATAATCGCCTGGTAATCGCTAATATCATAGCCGTTATCATCATTCGGCGACTGGTAGACCGGCGAAAGCCACACGACGTCCACCCCAAGCTGCTTTAAGTAGTCCAGCCTGGATGTAATCCCAGCCAAATCCCCAATGCCGTCCCCGTTGCTGTCCATAAAGCTCCTTGGATAAATCTGGTATACAACTGCTTCTTTCCACCATGTTTTTTTCATTTTTGATATCCGCCTTTCATCTATGTTATTTTCTGTTTCATTCTTGCTATCTGCCTAGAGCGTGTATTAGCAATTGCCCACAAATACATGCTCCAAATACCTGCCGGCAATCTCCGCAAGCGCATAAACAACGGAAACCTCCGTCGCCGGACGCCCCGCCATATGATAACGCGGGAAAAACCGCGTAATATGGAGCGGGATGCTAGGACCCTGCGGCCGGATAGAAGCGATCCACTTTGCTTCTTCCTCCATTTGCTCCTGCCCGTCATTTTCCCCCGGCACAATCAATGTCGTCAGTTCTATGTGGCAGCCTGCGGCCGCGCGGATAATAAACTGCTTCACGGTATCCAAATCCCCGCCCAGTTTCCGGTAATACCCGTACTGGAACCCTTTCAGGTCAATATTCATAGCATCTATATAAGGAAGGATTTCCTCCAGCACCTGGATGGACGCCGTACCATTTGTGACCAGCACCGTCTTCATACCGGACGCCTTTACAAGCTTCGCGGCGTCGCGCACATATTCCCATCCGACAAGCGGCTCATTGTACGTAAACGCAACCCCGATATTTCCGGCAGGCTTACATTCCAGCGCCTTATTTGCCAATTCCTGCGGAGACATAAATACGCTGCCCCTGTCCTTGCGGGATACGCTGACTTCCCACCTTTGCATGGAAATCTCGTGGTTTTGGCAAAACGGGCACTTCAAGTTGCAGCCAAAGCTGCCGACGGAAAGGATCCTGCTTTTTGGATAAAACATCCGCAACGGCTTTTTTTCAATTGGATCCAGCGCCAACGACGTAACCTGTCCGTAATTTTTGCATATAACAACCCCCGACTCGTTTCTGCGGACGCCGCAAATGCCGGTCTGCCCGCAGTCCAAGGCGCAATGGTGCATACATACCTGGCAGGTTGTTTTCATAAGATTTACCTCCCTTCCCCTTTTCGCATCACGTACGGATACATCCATTTTGAAAGTATATATGGTATATAGTATTAACCATTTTGTTAAATCATCTGCGTCCACCGGCACAAAAACAAATAACGTATACACATCCGCCGGACGCTGAAACGAATGGATACGTTATCTATGCTTTTTTCTATTTTTTATATACCTGCTTCTGTTTCTTCGCCACTTTACAAAACCCCAAAGCGCGTTTTCATTTGCCAGGCTAGAAACGTAAAGCGGCGCGTTTGCCTTTATCTATATGTAACCGGTCATAATTGCGTATAGCCCATATTGCGGTCTTCCGCTAAAAACTGCATAATCTTTTCTGCGTCCTTCTCATCATTTACGACAAACTCCATCTGTGGGATATCCCCGTCCACAAACATCCTTGTCATAGACAGGTACTGGCTCAGTTTGGATTTCATGTTCAGGCAGTCGCCCTCCCCTGTGATCAGCTGCACATTGGTAGAACAGCTGTCGATCACTTCAAATAGCTCCTTTACCCGGTTCACTTTCTCAACTTTAATATTCATTTCATGTCTCCTTTCTAGCATGCCGGCATATGGCTGGGCCTGCCGGGTGATACTGAATATCTCGGGACGTTCCATTTTGGATTTTCAAAATAAGTATAACAAGGAGCCGTTGGTATTTCAAGCTATTTCGCGCTATATTTTCAAACACGTTTTCGTATCCTGGAAAGTCCGAAGCTTTATGAAAATTTGAAGTTAAAAACCGGATGGCGGAAAGGCTTTTGTAGTCATGACTCAAAAGGACATACTCAGCGGTACATGGGGAAATCCCCTTTTTGCCGGCAAAATATGTCCTTCCTAGCTTATGTTCCCTATGAACTTATAATAAATCTTTACTTCCTGTATACGTTCCCCGTCTACTTCTTTTGGCTCGCCAACTGTAACTTTTTCGATAAGAGTATTCAGCAGTGCGGCAGACAGTTCCTCAATCCCGGCATAATCTTTGATTATTCTTGTAAACTGCTCGATATTGTTCTTTTCCCTGCCGCTTTCCTCGTGCTGCTTTTCCATTTCCCCGATTGCCTGTTCCAGCGAAGCCTGTTCTTCCTCGTACCGCCTGCTCATCATCTGGTAGTTGCGCTCTGAAATTTTCCCGTTCAGCTTATCCTCATAAAGAAACTGGAACAGGTTATCTACCTCTGAAAGCCGTGCCTTTTTCGCCCGCAGATCCTTTTCCAGTGTTTTTTCCTGCTCCTCCGGGTCAACAATCGGCTGGTGTACGTCTCTGACCACCTTATAGTTTTCCGGCAGCATGTTGAAACTCTTATGGCTTTTAAAAGACGGCCTTATGCGCTTTCCCATCCCCCGCGGACGGTCATTCAGTTGGAAATGTACTGGATATAATCAAATTACCATTTGAACGCATCATAGCAGTATTCCCTTGCATTATCAATAACTATTCGGTATTACAAGTGTAATAGACATAACATCATTTTATAATTACCATAAAAGGAGGTGCCAGTCAGAATTGGAATATAATTTTCAGCAGCATGAACCGTGTTTTGACAAAGTTTTGTTTGTCCTGACACTGGACAGAAAGAAAATGAAAGAACGCATTGTGGCCGGAACGGAAACTGCGGTCCGTTCCCGGCTGCGTGGGAACCCGGATGCGGAAGTGGTATGTGACGTGACACGCCGGCTTGGGACATTTCTTATAGAGTTTGAACAAGACCC
>CASUON010000078.1 GCA_949457475.1 uncultured Lachnospiraceae bacterium | reverse complement strand
TTTTAAATAGCGAGGAGAGGTAGCTTGCATTCACATTCAGCAGTTTGGCAAGGCAGAAAAGGCTAAAATCAACGGTAAGGTCCGCGTCGACCTGTGTAATGACCTTTTGGATCAGCGGGGAATAGCCCTTAAGGGAATGGTCTTGAACTAGGAGGCAGTAATTATGTATCATTTCCCGTTGCAGCTTTTTTACCGCGTCCGCGGATATGCAAAGTTCAATCTGCCTGGCGTATTTGGTTGAGATACGGTCTAGGTATAACGGATGGATATCGGCGGATTCCGCCGCTTTGCGCAGCAGCGTATTGGAAACGATCGCATAGTTTTTCTCATTGCGCAAGGGGTCTGGCGTGCGCTGTTCCATCTGCCGGCGGGAAAAGGAATTGACAATAAGTTCCGCTTTGTGTACCTGCCCCAAGGCGACCGCTTTTAACAGTTCGTTTTCTGCCGCATAGCGTTTTTCCAGCACTTTCATCGTTAAAAATGGGTCGGTGGGGGGGTTGTCCCATGTAATTGACGCAGGGCAGAAAAAATCGGCCGTAATATCCGGGATTTCCTGGATCGTAAAATTGTCCAGGCTGCCCCACATCCACTCGCCAAGCGTATATAGCAGCGTCTGTAGATAGCTGTCGTCTGCTACATAGGGCACCTCCTGGTAGTATTTTTCTAACTGGGCAATCACATCCGGCGGGAAAGAATAGCTCCCGTAAGTCTCCATCAACGTTTCTTTGGTAATCACTGTGGATGTATACGGGCCGATGGTGGCAAACAAAGTTTCCGCATCCGGTGGGAGGCGGAAGATCAGATAGTAGCACAAGGTAAAATCCTTCGCGCGGTAGATGGTGTTTTCTTTGCACATATTAGCATAATTTTTGGATACTATGGAGTAGTCGTAATCCGCCCTCAGCAGCTTGCGCAGCCCCAGGTCGGCCGGGGAGTACGGCAGCGCCAGAGGGTCTTTTACAGTCATAAAGGTCAGGTGAAAATTGTTTAACAGCGATTTCACAAAATTCAAAGCATCTTTATAATTCATAGCGTCTCTCCGGGTCTTATTTGTTATTGATTTCGTCTTTGGAATTTATATGTCAACCGAAAATGTATAGTCTATGACATTTTATCATTAATTTCTAATTTTATACATAATATTCATAAAATCAAGGCAACCTAAAAATTGTATGATAAACGCTAAAAATCATCTCTATTAAAGATGCTGGAAAACATTTATAATAAATGCACAAAAGGCGCTATATACACACGGATTTATTGTAGAAAATATACATCCGTATTTTCTGTTTTGTCCAAATTAAGGTTGAAATAGTAAAAAACACTGCGCTTATTCCAGTTGGGAATATCAAATATAAACAGAAGGGGGTTTATTTATGCGAAACATTGTTCCTTTGAATCAGGATTGGCGGTTTAAACACGAGGATGTTGGCTTGCCGCAATCCTTTCCGCAGGACTGGCAGGCCATTGAGTTGCCGCATACATGGAACGCGGTAGACGGCCATGACGGAAACGGCAGTTACGACCGTGGCAAATACTGGTATGCGAAAAAATTCGAGACGCCGGTGCAGCCGCTGGGCGGTGGCAAGCTGTACGTAGAGGTCCTGGCCGCCGGGCAGCAGGCGACGGTATATGTCAACGGCACGGAAGTAGCTTATCACGAAGGCGGCTATTCCATCTTTCGGGCGGATATTACATCCTGCTGTAAAGCGGAAGGCGATAATATCCTGGCCATAGCGTGCAGTAACGAGAATAAAAGTAACGTCTATCCGCAGTCGGCCGACTTTACCTTTTATGGCGGGCTGTACCGCGGGGTGAACCTGATCAGCGTGCCGGATACGCATTTTGACTTGGAATACTATGGGGGGCCTGGCGTGACGGTAACGCCGAAGCCATGTGCATGCGGCGGGGCTACGTTTGAACTGGAAGCATGGGTTGCAAATCCGGACGAAAACTTTACGGTTATGTATGCGGTAAAAGATGCGGACGGGAATGAAGTCGCCTCAGCGGTGCGCCCGGCGGACAATACAAAAGTGACCGTATATGTGCCGGATGCGGTAAAATGGGAGATTGACGCGCCATATCTGTATACGGTAACCGCCACACTGCAAAGAAGGAACGAAGCTTACGATGAGGTCAGCGTAAAAGCCGGCGTGCGGAGCTTCTCCTGCGATCCGGACAAAGGGTTTATTATTAATGGCGTACCAACGCCGCTACGGGGCGTTAGCCGCCATCAAGACCAGCTATACAAAGGCAATGCGCTTTCAAGGGAAGACCATTACAACGACGCCGTGATTATTAAGGAGCTTGGCGCAAATACGATCCGTTTGGCGCACTACCAGCATTCTCAGGATTTCTATGATGCCTGCGATGAGCTTGGCTTTGTTATATGGGCGGAAATCCCGTTTATCAGTATGATGAGCCAAGACCCAGCGGCGCATGAAAACTGCATTAGCCAGATGAAGGAGCTGATTATTCAAAATTACAACCATCCGTCTATTTGTTTCTGGGGCATATCCAACGAAATCTTAATCGGCGGGATTTCTGAAAAGCTTGTGGAAAACCATAAAGAACTGCAGGCGCTCTGCAAAGAACTTGACCCAACCAGGCTTACGACGATTGCACACGTAACGATGACCCCGGTAGACAGCCCGGTACATCATATTACGGATGTAGAAAGCTACAACCACTATTTTGGCTGGTATGGCGGTAGGATGGAAGACAACGGCCCTTGGATGGACCATTTCCACGAAGTACATCCGGATATCTGCCTGGGGCTTTCCGAATATGGATGCGAAGGTATTATTACTTACCACGGCCCGAACCCGGCATGCAAAGACTACAGCGAAGAATACCAGGCGCTGTACCATGAGCATATGGCAAAGATGCTGGAGGAGCGTCCGTGGATATGGTCGAGCCATGTATGGAATATGTTTGACTTCGGATGCGCGGCCAGGGACGAGGGCGGCGTAGCCGGAAGAAATAACAAAGGGCTTGTGACCATGGACCGCAAGACGAAAAAAGACAGCTACTATATTTACCAGGCATACTGGAGCAAAAAACCGATGGTACATTTATGCGGCAGGCGTTACGCACAGCGCAGCGGGGATACGACGCAGATCAGGGTTTATTCCAACCAGCCGCAGGCGGCGCTGTATCTAAACGGCGAACTTGTAAGCGTAAAGTCTGGCGATAAAGTATTTGTATTTGACGTTGCGTTAAAAGATGGCTTTAACATCGTTACCGCGGTAGCCGGAGAGGTAAAAGACAGCATGACTTTGGAAAAAGTCGAAAAAGAGCCGGAAATTTACGTTCTGCCAGAAGTAAACGAGCGCGCCGAAGGCGTTGCAAACTGGTTCAAGCTGGCGGGTGATTTGGATTTAAAGGCGCCGATGGAATTCCCGGAAGGAAGGTACAGCGTGAAGAACACGTTTGAAGAGCTGGCTGAGACCCCACAGGCGTTGGAAATTGCCACAGAGGCGTTTAAACTGGCGATGAATATGAAGATGGCACCGGGAGAAGGCATGTGGGATATGATGAAAACGATGACGCTGGAAAAAATGGGCGAAATGGCAGGCTCTTTGATGCCGGAAGGGTTTATGGAGAGTGTAAACGCGAAATTAATCAAAATCGATAAAAAATAGCCGTTTCTAAAAAACTGCTTTACAGCATTTTTGTTAATACGCACATCTGGCGGCCGCAAGTGAATCGCTGTAAAGCAGGGCTTGGGAGGAACTGATAGAAACTGTAGTTGGAAATTAGGAATAGAAAGAGAAAGCGAGGGAGAGAATATGGCAAATCAGGGTTCTTCTGTTCCGGCATTTGGTATGAGAGATAAGCTGGGGTATATGTTCGGCGACTTTGGTAATGATTTTACCTTTATCTTGTCTTCATCCTTTATGTTAAAGTTTTATACCGATGTAATGGGGGTGTCCGCAGGCGTCGTAGGGGCTGTCATGATGGCGGCGCGTTTTGTGGACGCGTTTACGGACGTTACGATGGGGCAGATTGTAGACCGCTCCAAACCGACAAAAGACGGGAAATTTAAACCATGGTTGAAACGTATGTGCGGGCCGGTAGCGATTGCGTCCTTTTTGATCTTCCAGTCGGGGTTTGCAAATATGCCATATGGATTTAAAGTGGCATGGATGGCGATTACTTATATTTTATGGGGTTCAATTTTCTATACGTCGATCAATATCCCGTATGGCTCCATGGCATCCGCGGTTACGTCAGACCCGAATGAAAGGGCGGAGCTTTCCACTTGGCGTACGATTGGCGCGACTCTGGCCGGCCTTGCGATCGGCGCAGGCACTCCGCTGGTAGCTTATGAAGTTGTTGACGGCAATACCGTCCTTTCCGGCAGCCGTATGACGATTATCGCAGGGGTATTTAGCGTATGCGCGGTCATCTGTTATCTGCTCTGCTTTAACCTGGTGCGCGAGCGTGTGCCGGTAGAAGCCAATAGCCAGAAGCTGGACGTTGTGAAAATGTTCAGAGACGTAATTACAAACCGCGCCCTGCTTGGGATTATAGCGGCGGCGATTTTGCTTTTGGTAGCCATGCTTGGCATGCAGGGCATGGCAGGTTTTGTATATCCAAATTACTATGGTTCTGCCCCAGCGCAGACGGTATCGTCCCTGGCCAGCAGCGCGGCTGTGCTTTTGATCTGCGCGCCGTTTGCAACGAAGCTGGCGGCAAAATTTGGGAAAAAAGAGCTTTCCGTTATGTCTTGTATATTCGGCGCGGTTGTATTTATACTGTTATTAATCGTAAAACCGGCAAACCCGTTTGTATATGTCGCGTTTGCTACGGTCGCGTATGTCGGGCTTGGGTTCTTTAATACCGTTATCTGGGCGATGATTACAGACGTTATCGACGACGCGGAAGTAAAAAATATGGTTCGTGAAGACGGTACGATTTACGCGGTATATTCATTTGCACGTAAAATGGGGCAGGCAGCGTCATCCGGTATGACCGGCATGCTGCTGGATACGGTTGGCTATTCGAAGGACACGGCGTTTGACCCGGACGTAACGTTTGGCATTTTCAAGCTGTCATGTATTATCCCGGCGGTCGGGCTGGCAGCAGTGGCACTTGCACTGATGTTTATCTACCCGCTTGGCAAATCGCGTGTAGAAGCAAACGTTGCGGAACTGGCACGACGCCATAAGAGGTAAAAGTAGTTATAGCGAGGCAGAGGCAGTTCTGCCGCGATCAGAAAATATTTAGAAAGTATTTAGAAAGTAGTTTAGGATTTGTAGCCGTTGCACCAGGCAACGGTACAAACAGAGTGAGAAGTAACCATTTTTTAGGAGAAGATATGTAAACAGGGGGTCTCTGAATCCTTTCGCCCCGGTAGCCTGTGAAGGAAAGCCGGGGCATGGGTTCAGGATATTTTTTTATCGTCAGCTTTAGCAACAGAAAATAGAAAATAAAAAATTAAAAACGGGAAAAGGAGGATACGTTAGATGGCAGAGACAATTACGTTACGTGTAGGGGGACTAAAGGCGCTTCGGGAAATGAACCCAATGTTAATGTCCTACAATGTAGAATTTGCGGAAGTAACCGGGGGTACTTTCTGGAAAGCGTATACGCCGGGGCAGGTAGCCGGGACGGAGGAGTTTTACGTAGAGCCTACTTCGGAAGGCATTGCGGCGATGTACAAGGACTTGATGCAGGTGTACGCGCCAATCGATTTGTATAATGAAAAGCTGCGCAAGCTTGCAAAAGACTTAGGGCCTGCCTGGGTACGGGTATCCGGTACATGGGCGACAAAGACGTATTATGATTTTGACGGCAGCTGCAACGGCAAGGTTCCGGAAGGGTATTTGAATGTATTGACGAAAGAGCAGTGGATCGGCGTGCTGGACTTTGTAAAAGCGATCGGCGCGAAACTGATCGTTTCGGTGGCCAACTGCCCAGGGCTGCATAGTGCGGAAGAACCATGGCATCCGGCAGAAGCGGAAAAGCTGTTTTCACTGAGCAAAGCGTACGGCGTGCCGATCAATGCCGCTGAATTTACAAATGAACCGAATATGATGGAAGATACCGGGTTCCCGAAAGGCTATACGCCGGCGCATTACCGCAGGGACCAGGATTTGTTCTTCCAGTGGCTGCGCGCGAATTATCCGGACTGCATCTGCGTCGGCCCGAGCACGACCGGAGGGGATAACATTACGTTTGGAAAAGGCAATCCGGACAATAAGGGCGGCGGCATTGAGCAGATCGCAATGCAGACATGCG
This sequence comes from uncultured Lachnospiraceae bacterium, assembly GCA_949457475.1. Classification (GTDB taxonomy): domain Bacteria; phylum Bacillota; class Clostridia; order Lachnospirales; family Lachnospiraceae; genus Eubacterium_J. The sequence continues at coordinate 6,072 of CASUON010000078.1, read as the reverse complement.
ATTGCGCGGATTTATTGGAAGGGACGACCGAGCCGTTGGATGTATTCAGCTACCATTATTATAATGGCGTATCCGAGCGCCTGGCGTCGGTGATGCCGCAGGGGCATTGGCTGGCGCAGGACGCTACGACCGAGCCTTATCTGGATACCGCTTTGAACTTTGCGCGTACGTATGTGCCGCTTCGGGACAAGTACTGCCCGGGGGCGGAAATGTGGGTAACTGAATCTGGGGACGCCGGTGGCGGCGGCGATACCTGGGCGTCGACCTATCTGGATGTGTTCCGTACGTTGAATGAACTCGGGGGCTTTGCTTCGCTTACAAACGGCGTAATTTTCCATAATACGCTGGCTTCTTCGGATTATGGCTTTTTGGCTAGGGAAGTGTTTGACCCGCGTCCAAATTATTTTGCAGTATTATTGTGGAACCGCCTGATGGGGACGACGGTGTATGATTCGCAAGAGCCGATCCGCGAAGGGGCGCATGTATTTGCGCATTCCAGAAAAGACGGTGAAGACGGGGTTGTCTATTTAATTATCAACAATTCTCTGACAGAAACGTTATCGGCGCAGCTGCCAAAGGATGCGAAACGGTATACGCTGGCTGGTGAAAACGGCAACCTGCGCGCGTCTGTGATGACGTTAAACGGCAGGCCGCTGGCGCTTGGAGAAGGCAATGCGCTGCCGTCGATGGAGCCGGAGACGCAAGCGGCGGGCACGGTAGAATTTGCGCCTGGCACATGTACATTTTTAGTACTATAAGCAACTGCGCGGTGGTTTTGCAAGAAATTATTTGTTACAGTTTAGCTTTTGGCTTTACTGTAACAATAATTTTTTAAAATTAAAAAAATTCGTGGCTTTTTTAGAAAGTTTGAGGTAAAATAGTAAAATGAGGAGGATTTTCCATGGTTGATATGAAAGCAAAGCCTTTCTACCTGTCTGACGAGGACTGCAAATGGGTAGAGGATACGATTGCTAATATGACGCTGGATGAAAAGGTCGGGCAGCTGTTTTTTAATATGGGATCGAGCCGGGACGAAGAATATCTGAAAATGACGGTAGAAAAATACCATATCGGCGGCATCCGTTATAACCCGGCTACTGCGGACGAAGTGTATGAGCAGAACCGGATTTTGCAGGAAAATAGCAAAGTGCCGTTGATTATAGCCTGCAATACGGAAAACGGCGGGGACGGCGCATGCGTAGACGGCACGACGATCGGCTGCCAGACGAAGATCGGGGCGACCCGCAACGCCCAGTATGCATATAACCTTGGATATATGTCGAATAAAGAAGCGGCTGCAATCGGCTGCAACTTGTCTTTCGCACCGGTCAGCGATATTATGTACAACTGGGAGAACCCGGTGATCGGGCTTCGGACATATGGAAATGATGTCGACCGGGTAGTGGAGATGACCAAAGCGTATCTGGACGGCGCGCATAGAAATCCGGGATTTTGCTGCGCGGCAAAGCATTTCCCTGGGGACGGGCTTGATTTCCGTGACCAGCATGTGGCAAACAGCGTCAATGACTACAGCTGCGAAGAGTGGGACGCAACGTTTGGAAAAGTATATCAGAATTTAATTGACAACGGGCTCGAAGCGATTATGGCAGGCCATATTATGCAGCCTGCTTATACGAGGCATTTTAACCCGGAGATTGCGGACGACGACATTATGCCTGCGACGCTCTCGCCGGAGCTGATTAGCGGGCTTTTGCGCAAAAAACTCGGCTTTAACGGTATGGTGTTGACGGACGCTTCGCATATGGTAGGCTTGACCTGCCGGATGAAGCGCGCGGATTTAATGCCTGCTGCAATTGCGGCAGGGGTTGACATGTTCCTGTTTTTCAACGATATGGATGAAGATTTTGAAAGTATGAAACAGGGCGTGTTAGACGGGCGCATCAGTGAAGAGAGGCTAAGCGACGCGCTGCACCGCATCCTGGCTTTGAAGGCCCATATGGGGCTGCACAAAAAAGCGGCGAAAGATATTATGCCTGCGCGTGAGCAGGTACATGAGATCGTAGGGTGCAAGGCGCACCAGGATATGCAAAAAGAGATTTCCGAGCATTCAATTACGCTCGTAAAATACAAAGATAAGGACGTTCTGCCAGTTACGCCGCAACGTTACAGACGGATTATGATCGTATACGTAAAAGGGCTGGAAGCGCCAGGGCTTGGCTCTTTGTTTGGCAAAAACGCGGTATCGCCGGCGCAGAAGCTAAAAGACAGGCTGGAGGCAAAAGGGTTTGAAGTAGTTATTTATGAAAGCCCGATCGCCAAGCTGATGAAACAGGTAGAAGCGGGCGGCAAGCCGGATTTGAACGTATACTTTGCGGGCAAGAGCGCGATTAAGGATTTTGTGGAAGGGCAGGATTTAATCATTACCCTGGTGGATATCGCAGGCGGGTTCCAGCCTGTAGCAAGGCCGGCGTTTGGCATGACCAAAGGCGGCGGGGAAATCCCTTGGTATGTGCATGAGCTCCCAGTTATCGTAGTCGGGACGAAGCATCCGTTCGTACTGGCGGATATCCCGCAGGCGCGCACATACATCAATACCTATGACACGCTGGATTCCACGTTTGACGCGTTAGTTGAAAAACTGGGCGAAGGGGAAGGGGCGTTTGTAGGGCAAGACCCGGTAGATTCCTACTGCGGCGTCTGGGATACCAGGCTTTAACGGCTCGTGTGTTCCGTCTGAAAGTGTGCTGTTTTCTAAACCATAATTGCTTTAAGTTTGTGTTTCCTCATAAAAATATAACGCTTTATCGGTGCACTTTCAGGCGTTCACTATAGAATATTTGAATCGTATAGATTAGTGTAAATTAAGTATAAATTAGTATAGATCATATTTTTGGATGGAAAAAATTTCTCCTAGTAATGAAGCATGTGAAACATGGAAAATTTCTTGCTTCTTGCATAGTTCTTGTAAATTTCATGCATAGAAATTTACGGACATAGGGGGGATTTTTACAAATAAAATAAAAGGAAGAAAGGGTGGTCAGTTATGCAAATGCAGATGGGGTTTCGCTGGTACGGCGAAGGCAACGACGATATCAAGCTGTCTGACATTAAGCAGATTCCGGGCGTGACGAGCATTGTCTGGGCGCTGCACAATAAGATGCCTGGCGAAGTCTGGGAAGAAAATGAGATAGCTGAGGTACAAAAGCAACTGGAGCCATATGGTTTTAATATGGACGTGGTGGAGTCCGTAAATGTCCATGACGACATTAAAATCGGCCTGCCGACAAGGGATGAATATATTGAGAATTATATTCAGACGATCCGCAACCTAGCTAAATTCGGCGTTAAAGTAATCTGTTATAATTTTATGCCGGTATTTGACTGGACGCGCACGGATTTATTCCATCCGGTTGGGGACGGTTCTACGGCGCTGTATTATGAAGCAAGCAAGATTCACGACGATCCAAAGGAAATGGCGGATTATATTTTGAACAACCTGCACGGCTTGACGTTCCCGGGCTGGGAGCCGGAGCGCATGGCCAAGCTGGACGAGCTGTTCGAAGCGTATAAGCCGGTTACAAAAGAAAAATTGTGGGAAAACTTGAAATATTTCCTGGAGAAATTAATGCCGGTCTGCCATGAGACGGATATCCGGATGGCTATCCATATGGACGATCCGCCATGGGATATTTTTGGCCTGCCGCGCCTTATGGTAGATGCGGAGTCTGTAGACTATTTCCTAAAACTGGTGGACGATCCGTATAATTGCCTGACCTTATGCTCCGGCAGTTTGAACGCGAATCCAAAAAACAATGTCGCTGACATCGTACGCAAGCACTGCGACCGTATTGCGTTTGCGCATATCCGCAATATCAAGCATTTCCCGAACGGCGATTTTTCAGAAGCGAGCCATCGCGACTGCGACGGAGAGACCGGTATCCTGGATATTATCAAAGCTTATCATGACTGTGGGTATAAAGGCTACATCCGTCCGGACCATGGGCGCCACCTCTGGGATGAAGGCCCTGGCAATGTACGCCCTGGCTATGGATTATATGACCGTGCGCTGGGTATTATGTATATGTGGGGCATTTGGGATATGCTCGATAAATTAGACGCAGAAAAATAAGCTTGAGTAGCAGTGTGAAAGGGGATTACAGCATGAAATTAAATGAGCAGGGGCTGGCGGATAAGGCCAGCTGGGAAGCTGCCGGATATGCGCTTCCGAAATTTGACCGTGAAAAGGTAACCGCGGCAACAAAGGAAAATCCGTTCTGGATCCATTTTGGCGCTGGGAATATCTTTCGTGCCTTCCAGGCTAATGTCGTGCAGAATTTATTAAATGACGGGGCGCTGGATAGGGGGCTTGTAGTAGCGGAAGGGTTTGATTATGAAATCGTGGAAAAAATGAATCACCCGCATGATGACTACAGCATCCTTGTGACTTTAAAAGCAGATGGGAACGTGGAAAAAACGGTAGTAGGCAGCGTTGTAGAATCGCATACGCTGGACGCGGAAAATGATGCGGAATACGGGCGCTTAAAGGAAATCTTTGAGAAAGATTCCCTGCAGATGGCAAGCTTTACCATTACGGAAAAAGGCTATAGCCTCGTAACTGGAAAAGGGGACGTGATCGCGGATGTAGCGTCGGATTTTGAAGCGGGCCCGGCCCGGCCAAAAAGCTATATCGGCAAGGTAGCGTCCCTGCTGTATGCGCGCTACCAGGCTGGCGCAAAACCGATCGCCATGGTCAGCATGGACAACTGCTCCCATAACGGCGACAAGCTGTATGCGGCGATTAGCGCGTTTGCAGATAAATGGACGGCAAATGGGAAGGCAGACGCCGGCTTTAAAGACTATATCAACGACAAAAACAAAGTATCATTCCCGTGGAGCATGATCGATAAGATTACGCCGCGCCCGGATGCTTCAGTAGAAAAGATACTGAAAGAAGACGGCGTGGAAGGGCTCGAGCCGGTTGTTACATCCAAAAATACGTATGTGGCTCCATTTGTGAACGCGGAAGAATGCGAATACCTGGTTATTGAAGACGCGTTTCCAAACGGCAGGCCGCAGCTGGAAAAAGGCGGGCTGATGTTTACCGCGCGAGAGACGGTAGATAAGGTAGAAAAGATGAAGGTCTGCACGTGTCTAAATCCACTGCATACCTGCCTGGCGATCTATGGGTGCCTGCTTGGCTATGAAAAGATTTCCGAGGAAATGAAAGATGCGGAGCTGAAAAAACTCGTAGAGGTCGTCGGGTACAAAGAAGGGCTTCCGGTTGTCGTTAACCCGGGCATCCTCGATCCAAAGGAATTTATCGATACGGTATTAAACGTGCGTATTCCAAACCCGTTTATGCCGGACACACCGCAGCGTATTGCAACGGATACTTCGCAAAAGCTTGCGATCCGCTTTGGCGAGACGATCAAGGCCTATGAGGCGTCGGAGCAGCTGGATGTAAAAGAACTGAAGCTGATCCCGCTTGTATTCGCCGGATGGCTGCGTTATTTAATGGGCATCAACGACGCTGGGGAGAAGTTTGAACTAAGCCCGGACCCGCTGTTGGATACGGTATGCCCATACGTTTCCGGCATCAAGCTGGGCGATACGGTTACGGAAGAAGCGCTGAAGCCGGTGCTGGAAAACACAAAGATTTTCGGCGTAAACCTTTACGACGTTGACATGGCTGAGACGGTAGTCGGATATTTGAATGAAATGATTGCCGCGCCGGGAGCTGTACGTGAAACGCTGAAAAAGTATGTGTAGGCGGTTTTTAGGGCTGGTTTTATTGCACAGGTTGAAAAATAGGAAGATAGTGTAATGATATAGTCCAGATTGTAAAGAAGGGCTGTCGCACGAAGAAACATATCGCAACATATAGTAGTTTATAATTTTTATATCTGCTATATCTTGTATATATGTTTTTTCGTGCGGCAGCCACTTTTTTCATCTACTTTTCGTAATTCTTAACAGAAGCCTTGAGTTCTAGTTATTTTTCACGGGGTGGGGATATCCCTTAAAAATAAGAAATAATAGGTTGTTATCCAACAAACCGTGCATATTTTTGTATCCCGGACGCCGGAACCAGGCAGCAGGCCCGTCCGGATG
>CASUON010000077.1 GCA_949457475.1 uncultured Lachnospiraceae bacterium | reverse complement strand
TGGGGAGTGCAGATTGCGGGAATGATTTTTCAAACACGTTCTAGAACCGGCAGTTCCAACGCGCCTGTTTCCAATACAGACAGCCTTCATGCCGTAGAAACGTTACTTCTGCCCGTCCCCTTCCCAAGCTTCAGCACCGATTTTAACGTCTTTTGCATGGGGCTGTGTATCAACATTCCCGTTCCATGCTACGCTATGTATACTTTATTTTCCTATATTGTTTAATTATCTTGCTTATTCATAATTGTACTATCACATAGTGTACTTTTTGACAGTAAGCAAAGCTGGTCAAAACAATTGCCAAATTCGCCACTGTGGCATGATTTAACTACATAATATAATTAGAATTGAACAAAAAAAAGCTATAATTTCAGTATTGGGGTTGTAAAACAGGGCAGATTTTTATTTTAGTGCCAGCATATTGCCCGAAAATATCAGAAACATGGCTAAATATATTGCTTTTATTTTCCTATTATGTTAGATTAATTATAAAAGGCGTATAATGTCAAAAAGTACACCTTTTGACAGTTCCTCTCACACTATTTCCCCTCTGACATACGGCATTCCCGCAGCCTGCGGTAAAACGTGGACGGGGTCAGCCCAGTCTTTTCCAGCGCTTCATCAAACGAAATTTTTTTCCGCTCCCACTCTTTTACGACCTTCGGAAACTCCCTGGGTACAACGACTTCCGGCCTGCCGAACTTTACGCCCCGCGCTTTTGCGGCTGCAATCCCCTGTTCCTGCCGTTTGTGGATATTTGAGCGCTCTGATTCCGCTACAAATGACAAAATTTGCAGCACGAGGTCTGCGATAAATGTCCCCATCAAGTCCTTCCCGTTACGTGTATCCAAAAGCGGCATATCGATCACGCATATATCAATGCCCACCTCTTTGGTCAGGATGCGCCACTGCTGCTGTATTTCTTCATAATTGCGCCCCAGCCGGTCAATGCTTAAAATATAAAGCAGGTCCCCTTTCTCCAGCTTTGCAGCTAACTTTTGGTACTGCGGGCGGTTAAAATCTTTTCCGGACTGTTTATCTGTGTATATATTTGTTTCCGCTACGCCCGCCTCCTTCATTGCCGCTATCTGCCTGTCCTCGTTTTGGTCTGTAGATGATACACGTATGTACCCGTATGAACTGCACATATCATTCCTCCTCGTCTTGTAGTACGCATTCTTTGACCAGCTTGCCACTGTCAAATGTTTTCATCTTAGATTTAACATATAAAACATGGCATGGGCAGAGCCATTTTTCCACGTTCAAGCACCCTAAGTAACAAAAAAGTGTCGCAAAGGCAGGGTGCATCCCCCTTTACGGCAGGGTGCATCCCCCTTCCAACGGCAAAAAATAAGCAGGGGTTTTTGCATAACCATACGCAAAAACTCCTGCCTTTATCTATTTTCCATCTAAATTTAATCATTCTATTTTCTTAATTATTCTTTGTTCAATCATTCTATATTTTAACGATTGATCCCCTCTGCCTCTCTTGCTTATATCTTCTTTATTTTATTTGTATCAAATTAGTGCGCTACCTTTCTATATACCAATCAACCAACTCCCAGCCATTTTCTTGAATCACCCTTGCGGATTCCTGCTTTTGATTGATCATAGACGTTGCCTGGTTCTCGTCATCTGTACTCACGCGGCAATAATAAACAGCCCGTACCTTTCTTTGCATTTAAACCGTACCTCCATATTTTAAAACTTTTACTTATTCATGCTTTTGATTCATTTTATTTGTGTTTTCCTATTCACTTTTGTAATATTTTACTATATGCCCTCTTTTATCAGACTGGCCTGGCAGAAAACTTATCGGGCGTCCGCCTCCGATCCTCCGTCGTTCCGCGCTTGCGCTACGAGGCCCCCTCTTTGGTACTGCTGCCGCAATATGACGCGGACAGCAACGTGATACTCTTCTTTTGTCAGTTTTTCCTTTTCATAAAGCCTTTGAAATACATATAATAAATCATCCTTTAACATTCCGTCCTTTAACATCCAAACCTTTCATTCCTGTTTTCATTTAAATATTTTTCCGGCCCTCTTTTGTCTGTTAGCGCACGAAACGGTTTAAAATGGACTGGGTCATCTTATCGATCCTTATCCTGTGTTTAATTGCCATGGCCTTGTATCTGCTCATCAATAAACTGGAAAATACCTACGCAAAACGCATTTAGATAGCCGCATTATGTATACTCTAATTTCTGCCCGGATGGAGGCCCTTGCTCCCTCAACCGGGCAGCATACGAAAACTATCCTTCCAGCCCAAACAGCTTTAGCGCTACCAGCACAACAAAATAATAGGCTGCCGCCAAAGCCAAAAACAGCGCGTGCTTAAACACGATCCCCATAACCACTTCCGCCGCCATGACCCCAATATGGAGCCAAAGTTTGGAATCGTTCAACGCGACTGCCAAAACAATCTCGATTACAACTACCGCGCAAACAAGGGGCAGCGATACCCCGCAAAATTTTGTCCCCAGCCATACAAGCAGCAGGCTGCACACGGCAACGGCCGCTACGGTCGTCCGGATCGTGTTTTTCTGCCTTTCCACAGTCCGCTTTGGCATCTCACCTGTTTTTTTCTCTTTATCTGTCTCCTGTTTATTCAAATCTACAAGGCCGATTTCTTTTTCTTTCCGTTCTAATCCACTCATTTTTCCACATCCTCTAAGTTTCATTCGTATATCATACAGTTTCTATCTATTATATACTTCCTTTTCCAAAACCTCAACGTAAAATTTCATAAACTTCAAGGAATGTCAGAATCGTCACCACCGGGCCGCACGCTACCGGCCTTCACCACGCCGCCAGCCGTATCATACAGCCGTGGGATCAGCCGCCGGAAGCTACTTTGCACCGTTTTTTATAACACGCAATCGCATACTTGCGTATAACCTTCATGCCGTCGTCCAGCAGCGCCTCTTCATAATGCCTGTCGTTGATCTGCCTAAGCGCTTCTTTGCAGCTCTTATCAAGATCCGCCCTTTGCGCATATTTGCATTCAATAATGATACCGATTTCCTTTTCTTCGACTTTGACACTAATATCACTGTACCCCTCCCCAGACTCTGCGTTCGACTTTATGTTCCATCCGTCCATACCCGCAAACAACCCTAGCAGGATTCCATGGTAAAAATTCTCTTTCATCCCATTTTGCACCTGATTATCACGAATGCTGATCGTCTTTCGTAAATACGAGGTAAATTCTTTTTCGATTGTACATGTATCATTTTCTTCAAACGCCCTGCAAAAATGCTCCAGCTTTTTCGTATCTTTCCTTGTTTCTGCCGCAAACCACTCTTGTATCTGTTCTTCAAATATCCATTGAATTTCTCGGTTGGGTATAGCCAAATTTGTCATACGTCCGTCGTCTGTTTTGCACTGCGTCAAATATCCGGTTGTAAAAAGGACGCTCCACAAGTTATCCGGATTAGAATCAATGTCTTTGTAAGTCAGTTCTTGCCGGATTTTCTTCTGGATGCTCCCCCCGCTGATTAACCGGCCAATCTCATCCCGGGTAGTGGCGTCCGCCCGTTCTATAAACTTTCTTATAATGTTGTTGCTGCTTGTATTCAACCAGTAATTCTGCGGTTCTGACACGCTTTCGTCACGCAGGTCCCCGCAATAATTGATGACGTCCCACGGACAGTATATGCCGGTATCCCCAAACAGGTAGCCGTCGTACCATTCCTTTATGGCATTGTACTGGCCGGTGCATCCATAATACTCCAGCATCTGTCTGACTTCCGCATCCGTAAATCCAAAAAATTCTTTATAACGCACCTCTTTTACGGTATAAACTTTAAAATTATTCAACCCTGTAAAAATACTTTCCTTCGATATCCTAAGGCATCCGGTAAGAATCGCGAAATACAGGCTGCTATTCGTTTTGAACGCCTGGCCAAACAAAGAGCGGATAAAACCTGCCATAGCATCATAGTAGCCCGACTGGTATGCGCAGTCCAGCGGAACGTCATATTCATCAATCAGGATCACCGCTTTTTGCCCATAGTGCATGTGCAGAAAACGCGAAAGTATTAGCAGGCTGTCCTCGAGCAGCCCATCTGACATCGCAAATTCACCCGCGCCGTTTAATTCAATCATTTTTTCATATTGCCTGCGCTGTGTCTCGCTAAGCCTGCCGCTGTCTTGCAGAAAAGAAAACCGTGCCGCCTCGTTGCCTATTATGGAGCGAATTTTCTGCTTTGCCTTATGAAACGTATCTCCTTCTGCATTTTTCAAGCTGACTGAAATAACGGGGAATTTACCCAGATATTTATCGCACAGCCCCGTCGCCCTAGAAACCTCCAGGCCATCAAACAGCGCGCGGCTAGTGCCAATTTCAAAAAAATATTTTAACATGCTCATATTCAGGGTTTTCCCAAAACGCCTTGGGCGCGTAAACAGGGTTACTTTTCCCGGATGTTCCAACAGGGTACGTATCATCCCTGTTTTATCTACATAATAGTAACCCATGGTGCGCATTTCTTCAAAATCCTCAATTCCCATTGGAAGCTTTTCTTTTTCATCCATAGCACACCTCCTGCGTATGCAACAGTATACCATACACAAAATAAATTTAAAAGTTTTTAAAAAAGGGCTTGCCTGTTTCTAATTTTTGTGTTAAAGTAATACAGTCGAAACGGACGGGGGCGTCACAGGTTATCATTAGGGCTGGTCGATCGCCAGCTGTCCAAAAGCTGCTATACATAACAATAAACAGCAATATAAAAACAATAATAAGTATGCCAATATGGCTCAGTTGGTAGAGCAACGCATTCGTAATGCGTGGGTCGGGGGTTCGAGTCCCCCTATTGGCTTTGTATGAATCCGTAAAGGGTTCATTTCTTTTACTTTTTTATCTATTATCCTTTGATTTTTACAGGAGGATTACCATGAAACCCACTATAAAACCCACATCGCTTGCCATTACGCTGGATGAAATGATTAACGAAACCAAACGTGGCCGCCTGGACTGGAGGCTGGAGCTTCAGTCGACCGACGAACTGGATGACTCCGTAAAGCACCGGATTACGGAAGACGAAAAAGAATGGATCGTAGACGAGTGCTTCATTTCATTTAACTGCAAATTCCGAGGCAAAGACTACCTAATGATTACATATGAGCACATTAAGCGCCACAAAGACCTTGTCCGCTCGGACAACTTGATTTTTCTGCCTCCGCTGGATGTGCGCTATTTCGATGTCGGAATCCTTTCGCCTTATATCATAGATGCGGACGCCGTATTGCTAGACCGTTTCCACCAGCTTTGGATGCTGTTAATAGAACTACAAAAAAAGCAGGACGCGCATGTATCGATCAAAGTTTTCGACCCCTTTGAATAAAACAGGCTTTAAAGCCTCAAAATATACAAAACTTCAAAGCACAAAAAGAACTGCCGCAGAAAACATCCTTTCGATGACGTGTGTTTTCTGCGTAGCAGTTCTTTTTTATTTTATCCGTCTACCAGCCTTATACCGGAAATGCAAATCCTGCGTACCTGTCCTTGTCCGCCTTATGGCATTCGACCCGTATCCGCGTCCCCTGCTCCTCATATTTGCAGCTTATCACGCGCGCATGTTCCATCAAATAAGATACAACATCCCCGTTTTCATAAGGGATCAAAAATTCAGCCAATGCATCGTCCTGGTACACGCACTCCAATATCTTTTCCGCCAGCATCTTTATCGACGATGGCTCCTTTGCGGAAATATAAATGCGGTCTTCACCCGCCATTTTCGGATATCCGACCGATGATTCGCATTTGTCCGCTTTGTTAAAAACGGTAAGTACCGGGATATCCGCCGTATGCAGCTGCGCGAGCTGCTGCCTGGTAAGCGCCGCCTGCTCCCTGTGCGCTGGGTCTGAACAGTCTACGACATGCAATAGCAAGTCTGCGTTCTCTACCTCCTCCAGCGTCGAGCGAAAAGCCTTCACCAGCCCATGCGGCAGCTTGTGGATAAAGCCGACCGTATCCGAAAGCAAAAAGTCCTGGCCGTTTCCGACATGGATATTTCTTACCGTGGTATCCAGCGTGGCAAACAACATGTCTTTTTCCAGCACCTTCTTCTCGTCATCCATCCCGTAGGCGTCCAGCATCGCGTTCATAACCGTGGATTTTCCGGCGTTTGTATATCCGACAAGCGCAACCAGGGGAATTCCAGATTTTATCCTTTTGTTCCGCTGGACACGCCTCTCGCGGGAAATAGCCTCCAATTCCCTGTTTAATTCCGCAATGCGGTGTTCGATCCTTCTTTTATCCAGTTCCAGTTTTTTCTCCCCGGCGCCACGGCTGCTCATACTCCCGCTAGTCCCTCCCTGGCGTGTCAACGCCTGGTGCATTCCGACCAGCCGGGGCAAAAGGTATTTTAATTTTGCGGATTCTACCTGCAGCTTTGCCTCCCTCGTTTTTGCACGCACTTCAAAAATATTTAAGATCAGCGCCGTCCTGTCCAAAATCGGTTTGCCAAGTTCATCCTGCAAGTTGCGCAGCTGCGACGGAGTAAGCGTATCGTCAAATATAACCGTATCAACCTCAAGCCGCACAATTGCTTCCCTTACTTCCTCCACTTTCCCTTTGCCAATATATAGGCTTTTATGGACGCTTGGCATCCGCTGGACGACCTTTCCCACAGGCTCCATATAGCATGCCTGCGCCAGGCTTTTCAACTCCTCCATAGAACGCGCAAAATCATCCGCCAGACTCCCATTATCAACGCCAACAAGCAACACGCGTTCCCATTCTCCTTTGTTCCCTATTTGTGCTTGTGGCGCAATACCTTTCTCTTCCCCTGTATTTTTCTCTCCCACCATATCTTTTTCTTCCCCTATATTTTTCTCTTCCATCATACCTTTCTCTTCCCCTGTATTTTTCTCTCCCACCATATCTTTTTCTTCCCTTATATTTTTCTCTCCCACCATATCTTTTTCTTCCCTTATATTTTTCTCTCCCACCATATCTTTTTCTTCCCTTGTATCTTCTATTACATCCGAATTTTCCATATTGCCCTCTCTTTCATTATATCACACCTTCCAAACGCCCACTCTCTTCCATTATTCACCTTTCCAATCGCCCATTCCCTTCCATTATTTCCTCACCTTTCCAAGCACCCATTCCCTTCCATTATTTCCTCACCTTTCCAAGCACCCATTCCCTTCCATTATTTCTTCCCCTTTCCAAAAGTCCTCTTTCTTCCATAGCATCTTTACCCTACACCATGCCATTTTCCTCCATATATACAAACTCACTAGCTTCTATAAACACAACAAGTGCAAAGCCCGCTTCCACCATCTGGCGCCCCCTTCTAATGTGTATTGCAAAAACCAACCCCTTATCAAAGCATAACGATAAACAGCCGGATGGCGCAAGGGGCTCCCTGCACTTGTGACTCTGGAAAAAAGCTAGAAGTTCTTAGCTTTTTGCACAATTCTAGGATTTTCGGGCACGGATGCCCGAAAAAGGAAACTGCTGCGCCACGGACGGCGCATCAGTTTCCGGTCCGGCCGGCATCGAAAACGTACATGCAAAAAGCTTAGAACTTCTTGCTTTTTGTAAGCGGAACAATCGCAGGGAGCCCCTTGCGCCATTCGGCGTCCGCCTTTGTCTCATCCACCATTCGGCGTTCCGCCTTTGTCTCATGTCTCACCCGCCCCTTGTGCCATTCGGCGTCCGCTGCTACCTATTATACGCAAAACCAACGCAGTATACAAATAAAATCCGAAATAGTTTTAGCCCGAATCTTTATAAAAAACGTATTGACTTTTTCCTTTTTATCCTACATAATAGAGATCGGTTTGTTTATTAATAGTAAACACAAAATTCATTATTATTTTTACACAGGAGGTCTTATATGGATATTGGGCACCGTATGAAAGAGCTGCGCATCCAATACGGGCTGACGCAGCAGGAACTAGCTGACCGTTCGGAACTGTCCAAAGGCTTTATCTCACAACTGGAACGCAACCTGACAACGCCATCCATCGGAACTCTGCTTGATATCATCCAGTGCCTCGGGACGACGCCCGCGGAATTTTTTTCGGACGACGAACCGGAACAGATTGTTTTTTCTCCGGATGATTATTTTGAAAAAAACTATAAAAAGCGAAAAAGCAAAGTCGAATGGCTTATTCCAAACGCGCAAAAAAATGCGATGGAACCGGTCCTGCTGACTTTATTCCCAGGCGGAAAATCCGAAACGCTCCTGCCGCAAGAAAGCGAAGAATTCGGATATGTGTTAAAAGGCAGTATCCGGCTGCATTACGGCACGCGGACGTATATCGTCCATTCCGGGGAATCTTTTTATTTTACTGCGGACAAAAAACATTATATGGAAGCATACCAAGAAGAAGCAACCTTGATCTGGGTAAGCACCCCACCCTGTTTTTAGGAGGCCTAACGAATGCAAAAAGAACTGATCGAATTACAGCATATTACAAAATCTTTTGATGGCACGGTCATTTTGGATGACCTAGACCTAATCATCCATGAAAATGAATTTGTCACGCTGCTCGGCCCGTCCGGCTGCGGAAAGACAACGACCCTGCGCCTAATCGGAGGTTTTGAGACCCCGGACGAAGGGCGCATTATATTTGACGGCACAGATATTACCACGCTTGCCCCAAATGAGCGGAAATTAAATACTGTATTTCAAAAATACGCCCTGTTTAACCATATGTCTGTCGCGGATAATATCGCATTTGGATTAAAGATCAGCAAAAAAAGTCGGGATTATATTTCAGATAAAATTAAATATGCATTAAAACTCGTAGATTTAGAAGGATTTGAACACCGCAGCATCGATTCGCTCAGCGGCGGGCAACAGCAGCGTATCGCCATTGCACGCGCCATTGTAAACGAACCAAAAGTGCTGCTATTAGACGAGCCGCTCGGCGCTCTGGACTTAAAAATGCGCCAGGATATGCAGTACGAGCTCATCCGGCTAAAAAATGAACTTGGCATTACTTTTATCTATGTCACGCACGACCAGGAAGAAGCGCTCACGATGTCGGATACGATTGTCGTAATGAACCAAGGCTATATCCAGCAGATCGGCACGCCGGAAGATATCTATAACGAACCGGTCAACGCGTTTGTGGCAGACTTTATCGGCGACAGCAATATCCTAGACGGCATTATGATACGCGATAAACTGGTACGTGTGTTGGATACGGACTTAGAATGCGTGGATACCGGTTTTGGAACCTGCCAGCCGGTTGACGTCGTTATCCGGCCGGAAGACCTGATAATCACAAGCCCGGAAGAAGGTTTTTTCCAGGGGCGGATTACCTCTGTCATTTTCAAAGGCGTCCATTACGAAATTGAAATCCTCTCCGGCAGCTATGAGTGGCTGGTACATACAACGATGTACCACGAACCCGGCATGCAGGTTGGACTGCGCGTCATCCCGTTCAATATCCAGATTATGAAAAAACCGGAGTCAAGCGACGAAAGGGTGGTGGATAGCAATGAATAAACTGCGCGCATTCGGGCGCCAATTATTAGCCGGCCCTTACGTTGTCTGGATCATCGGCTTTATCCTGCTGCCCCTGCTGCTTATCATTTACTATGCGTTTACTAATTCCTCCGGCGCCTTTACGATGGCAAACGTGATATCAATCTTTCACAAAGTGCACTTAAAAGCATTGTGGCTATCGGTCAAAATCGCGCTGGAATGCACTGTCATCTGCCTGCTGCTCTCTTACCCGCTGGCGATGATATTAAACAAGCTCAGCCTAAAGCACCAAAGTTTTATTGTTTTCATCTTCATACTCCCTATGTGGATGAATTTTTTGCTGCGTATTTTAGCATGGCAGATAATCCTGTCCAACAACGGGATTTTAAACGGCATCCTGGACTTTTTCCACCTGCCGAACATCTACCTGCTAAATACGCCTACCGCCGTCATCTTTGGGATGGTATACGACTACCTGCCCTATATGATCCTGCCTATCTACAATTCTATGGCCAGGATACGCAAGGACATTATTGAAGCCGCGCAAGACCTCGGTGCAAAAAACCATACGATTTTTTTCAAGATTATCTTCCCGCTGACGCTTACCGGTGTTATGAGCGGCATTATTATGGTATTTGTGCCGGCGCTGACTTCCTTTGTCATCTCCAATATGCTAGGCGGCGGTAAAATTTTACTGATCGGAAATATTATTGAAAATGATTTTATGCAGTTTTTCAACTGGAACCTGGGCGCTGGCCTTTCCTTAGTACTGATGGTCTTTGTTATAGCAAGCATGGCGTTTATGAATAAATATTCTGGAGATACCGGGGGGACTGCCGTATGGTAAAAAAAAGCATTGAACGGACATATTTAGCGCTGATCTTTTTGTTTTTGTACCTTCCGATCGCAGTGCTGATCGTACTTTCGTTCAACGATTCAAAATCAAGGGTTATCTGGGGGGGATTTACACTAAAATGGTACCGTCAGCTGTTCTCCAGCAGCATGATTATGGACGCGCTGCGCACAACGATACTGCTAACGCTCCTAGCGTCCGTCTGTGCGACTGTACTTGGCACAATGGCTGCAGTCGGCATCCATGCAATGAAAAAGAAAAACCGCGGGATTATGCTTGGCGCGACTAACATCCCATTATTAAATGCAGATATTGTAACTGGAATTTCCATGATGCTATTATTTGTCCGTTTCACCGGGCTGGGGTTCCATACCGTATTGATCGCCCATATTACGTTCAATATCCCCTATGTGATCTTAAACGTACTACCAAAGTTAAACCAGGCAAGCAAATATGCCTATGAAGCCGCCTTGGACCTTGGCGCAAAGCCGGTGTACGCTTTTTTCAAAATCGTATGGCCGGAAATCAGGCCGGGCGTGCTCTCCGGTTTTTTAATGTCGGTTACGATGTCGTTAGATGATTTCAGCATTACCTATTTTACAAAGGGGGCCGGGGTGAATACGCTTTCCACCATGATCTATACCGAACTGCGCAAAGGCATTATGCCGCAGATGTATGCGCTCTCTACGATTCTGTTTTTTTTGGCATTTTTGCTGCTGCTCGCCATGAACTTTAAATCCAACCGCGCAGCAAAGCAGGCGGAACGAAATTATTAAACTATCATATAATATGGAGGCGACACAATGAAAGCGATCAGACTCCCGCTTACAAAGCGGATCAAAACCCGCATCCAGCGCACCATCCTATTCATCCTTGTAGTTTGCATGTCTTTGTCCCTCGCCGCATGCGGCTCTGATGAAGACCCGAATACGGTAGTCGTCCTAAATTACGGGAAATATTTTGATCCGAAAATGCTTGACCAGTTTACCGAAGAAACCGGCATCACAGTAAAATATGAAGAATACGAAAGCCCGGAAGAAATGTACGCCAAGTACAAAGCAGGCTCTATCCACTACGACGTTGCCTGCACTTCCGATTATATTATCCAAAAACTTATGCAAGAGGGGGAGGCGCTGGAAATTAATTTTGACAACGTCCCGCAACTGTCAAATATTGACCAGAAGTACTTAGACTACTGTAAAAAATTTGATCCAGGCAACCGCTACACCCTCCCTTACTTTTTCGGCACAGTCGGCATCCTCTATAATAAAACGATGGTTGACCCTTCTGAAACGGACAGCTGGGGCATCCTGTGGGATGAAAAATATTCCGGCAAGATCATTATGGAAAACAGCGTGCGCGATACCTATATGGTGGCGCAAAAGCTGCTGGGCGCATCCTGCAATACGACCGACCAGGATATCCTAGACCGTTCGCTGGACCTTTTATTAAATCAAAAACCGCTGATCCACGCATATCTGACCGATGAAACGGCGGACGAAATGGCTGCCGGAAACGCGGCCCTGGCCGAAGTCTATTCCGGCGAAGCCGCATATGCAGAAAGCATGAATGAAGACCTGGGCTTTTCCGTCCCAAAAGAAGGTTCGAATATGTGGGTGGACGCCTGGTTTATCCCAAAAACATGCAGGCACAAAGAGAATGCGGAACTGTTTTTGGACTATTTATGCCGCGCTGACGTCGCTATGGCAAATTTCGATTATGTCTATTATGCAACCCCAAACAAGGCCGTATACGAGCAGCTAGATGAAGAAGTGCAAAATGACGAAACCATA
Source organism: uncultured Lachnospiraceae bacterium (assembly GCA_949457475.1). Taxonomy (GTDB): domain Bacteria; phylum Bacillota; class Clostridia; order Lachnospirales; family Lachnospiraceae; genus Eubacterium_J. The sequence goes on along the minus strand of CASUON010000077.1, from coordinate 264 downwards.
TTCCCGAGCGAACAGACGCTGGATAACTGCGAATTTTTCCAGCCGTTGGACGATATTACGACAAACTATTATACCGAATTATGGATGGCTCTAAAATCCTATTAGGAACTGTATGTAAAGAATTTGCGACACCTGCTCTGGATTTTTCTTCGGGCGTACCAGTCAAAACTCAAGCGCATAGCGGGCTATGCCACTGTTTTTTAACTGGCACGCTCGAAAAAAGACAAGCAAATGGCATTCTTCCAAGGCTTCATAATATTGAAG
>CASUON010000076.1 GCA_949457475.1 uncultured Lachnospiraceae bacterium | reverse complement strand
TATGACAAACACAGATCAACCCTGTTCCGGTAATTTTCCAACGACAGCCTGGTACTGTTTTTCAGCCAGAGCAACACCGCGTATTCCGATTCGCCGATTTTCCTTACCACTTCTTCTACCGCAAATGCCGCAAGCAGGTTGTCAAATGGTATCTGTAATTCTTCGCTCATCTGCCGATCGACCATTATAGCCACACTCCAATTTGATTGCGTACTTTCGAAAGCACCTTACGCTCCTTCGCGTAATACAGCAGCTTCTCTACATCTTTCCTTTCATCTGTCAAATAGGCGCGCAACGCATGCTGCAAGTCTTCGCGTTCCATGCGCTCTTCGTATTTTAATACGTCGCAGATCAGGCGCTCCTTACTGTAAATAGACATCTGCGATGACCCGAAAGCAATTTTTTCGACGCCCATCTGAAGCACATCCGGCTCTGTATAATAAGGCTGCACAAACGGATACTCTAGCTGGAAACGGGATTTTGAAGTATTTTTATCTACCGCGATCGTCCATTTATAAGGTTTTTCCTTAATATAATGATAGCAGTACAGTGCGCTTTCCATACTGAGCACACAGTCGGAAAACAATGCCGCGATTAGCTCCTCCTCCTGTTTTTCCCGGTAATTCATCGTATAATATCCATTTTTTATCCGCTCTATCAGTCCACAATCTACAAAATACTGTATTTTGCGGTAGTCTAAGCCAAGCGTCTTTAATTGCGACGTCTTTACAATCCCTCCATGTCTATCCATAAGTTCCCGGATTGCTTTTAGCTGATCGTCACGTTTTTTCTGGCGTGTCATTTTTTTATCTACCATATTTTTTTCCATATTTATGATTTATAATTTATATATCAGCGTTTTCTGCGCCGCCTTCCTTTTGATTTTCGCGTATCCCGGATAATCGTATATTGCCTGCTTTCCCTTTTCCTCCGTTTACGGTCCGCAAACCTTTGGCGAAATACATAAGAACTGTGGAATACCAGGCGAAAGATTGCAAGGAGCAAAATTACGCCGACAATTCCCGCGACCGTTATTGCAACTTTTTTTACGGAGACTGACTGTACCAGATTTTGAGCCTTGTCCAACGCATCTGAGAAAAATTGTTTGATACCGCTTTGAATTGCTTGGGCGGAAAATGTTTCTTTTGATAATGGTTCACTTGCCGATGCTTCGTTTTGGGATGATCCATTCGCTAATTGTTCCTTAGAAGATTTTTCACTGTCTTCATCCAACGGTTTACCGACATTTTTATCTGCAGATTCTCCAGGCGCTGTTTTAGTATCAGCTTCGCCAGCCCCTCCGGTGTCATTTTTTCCGCTTTGCATATCAAAGCCATTCGCCCTTACAATATTTGCCGTACCAATTTCGCGTTTGCCATACGTATATTTCAGCTGCGCTAATACGTTTTCATCCAAATTTTGATAATTGATCTCCATCTCTGTCTTGGCAAAGTCTGCTGTTTTCGGTAAGATTACATTTGCCTGCGGATCAATGCGCGCATAAGGTTCATTGGCATTCAACGTATCGTACTTTTCCGTTTTATTAGTTCCTCCGGTGTCCGCATATTTCGCTACATTGCATACATTAAAATTATCAAACCCATAATCAAACAGCGCGCGCGTCTCATTCCAGTATTGCGGGGAATCTCCATTTAAAATAACCGCCACCAAAGACATGCTGCCTTTTTGCGCATAAGTAACCAACGTATTGCCCGCCGAAACAGTAAAACCAGTTTTTCCGCCCATACAGTAATCGTACAAATAAATAGCGGTATCTTTTGGGTTTAACATTTTATGGTGGTTAAATAAATAAGTCGGCTCACGATGCTTATTCGTAGGCGGGATCACATACGATTTTGTACTGCATATTAAGCGGAACACTTCATTCTCATAGGCAGCTTTTGCAATAATTGCCATATCCCTTGCCGATACATAATGCTTTTTATCCGGTAGCCCATGTGGGTTCGTAAAATGTGACGACGTACAGCCCAGCTCTTTTATTTTCGCATTCATCATTTTAATAAATGCCTGGTACGTCCCCCCGACATGCTCCGCGACTGCATAGGCGCATTCGTTTGCGGATTCCAGCATCGTCGCATACAGGCATTCCTTCATCGTCATTTTTTCCCCAATATCCCTCCAGATACTGGAGCCGCCTGCTGTTTTGTATATCGCATCTTGCGAAAACGTAACGACTTCATCCAAATTGCTGTTTTCTAAGGCAAGCAGTACCGTTAAAATTTTTGTAATACTTGCCGGATAGCATTTTTTTTCCATGTTTTTCTGGTATAAAATCGTCCCAGTATCCATTTCCATTAAAATGGCCGCGTCAGAAGTAATTTTTTCCGACTGCTTCGGCCAGTAGTCCCCGCTTTTCTTTGCATAAACCGGCAAAGCGGGCGCTGTCATACTGATACATACAAAAAAAATAACGATTGCTTTTATTTTAGCTGTTATATTTATCTTTTCATTCATATTTTCATTAATTTTCTTTTTCCATTTCTTTTTTAAATTCTCTTTTTTATTCATATTTATATTATCCTGACTTATCCTGACTATTTTGTAGTTTCCGGTTTTTTCTATTTCCTAATGCTGTTATTTTTTCCATTCTGTGTATTTTTAATCAGCGCATATACTATATTATAGAGGTTAAAAATGGGTTAAGCAACACTTTTTTTCAATTGCATCTTTCTCATTTTGTCTGTTGTGATTCAAAATAATCCATGTTATAATAGAAAATCGATAATTATTGAAAAAATAGTTTTATAATACTGAAATAGGGAGAAAAACATGCGATTACGAAATATCCCGGGTGCTGATGAAGCGATTGCTGCAAGCCCCTATTGTATCCAACAACCGGATTTACGACGTGGCCTTTGGCATTCTTTGTTCCAGAATACGCACCCGATCCACATAGAAGTCGGTATGGGTAAAGGCCAATTCCTTCTTGCGCTGTCCAGAAAAAATCCGGACGTCAACTACCTTGGAATCGAAAAATATACAAGCGTGCTTCTTCGTGCCGTGCAAAAACGGGAACAAATGGAATCCAATTCGCCACAGGCGCCTCCTAATTTATATTTTATTTGTACAGATGCAGCCCGGCTGCCGGATATCTTTGCTCCGGAAGAAGTGTCCAAAATCTACCTGAATTTTTCCGACCCATGGCCAAAAGAACGCCACGCCAGGCGCAGGCTGACTTCCAGAGAATTTTTATCCTGCTATGGACAATTCTTGTCGGCGGATGGAACGCTCGAATTTAAAACGGATAATTTACAGCTATTTCAATTTTCCTTACAGGAAATCTCTTGCGCACAATGGAAAATGCTTGCCCACACGTATGACCTGCACCACGACCAGTCGCTAAATGCAGATAACATAATGACCGAATATGAAGAAAAATTTTCTGCGCTTGGCAACCCCATCTACAAACTGATCGCTGCAAAAAAATAATGATGTACTGCCTGTTATCCGCATAGTTACCAGTCTGGAAACAGGCATCAAACTTTCTTTTTTTCATATACTATGGTAAATAAATGGAAATATTTTTCGAAATGTCTATGTCGATCAAGAAAAAAGCAATTTTATTTTCCTATCATCACGAAGCAATCTCAAAAAAGATAAATACCGTACGTTCTTCTGTACAGGAGTTGAAGAAATCGATCAATTACCTAACGCCAAAAAAAAAGAAATAAAAAAGCACCGACCCCAAAGCCTACTGCTTGAAACCGATACTTTTAATGCGCCACCAGGGGTTCGAACCCTGGACACCCTGATTAAGAGTCAGGTGCTCTGCCAGCTGAGCTAGTGGCGCATATCTATCGTGTCCTCCCGAACACAATAGATATTATATAACAGGATTTTATAAATTGCAAGTGTTTTTTTACATATTTTTTACTTTTTTTTTCACTTTTTTTCATATATAGATGCCGTTTTGAAGCCCCGCGGCTTTTGATCAGTCTTCCTTATGTTCTTCCGGCATGACCGCGATACCCAGCTCTTCCAGCTGCTTCCCATCGACCAAATCTGGTGCGTCTGACATTAAATCCGATGCGTCTTTTACCTTCGGAAACGCGATAACATCACGAATAGAATCCGCATGCACCATATGCATGACCATACGGTCCAGTCCATACGCAAGGCCGGCGTGCGGCGGCACCCCATATTGAAAAGCGCTTAACAGGAATCCAAAATTTTCCCACGCCTTTTCTTTTGTAAACCCTAATACTTCAAACATTTTTTCCTGGATATCGTTCCTATGGATTCGCACGGAGCCGCCGCCTAGTTCCGTGCCGTTTAATACAATGTCGTATGCCTTGGCGCGTACCTCGCCCGGCGCAGTGTCGATCTTTTCCCAATCTTCTTCCATTGGCATCGTAAATGGATGGTGCATCGCCATATAGCGTCCTTCTTCTTCCGACCATTCTAATAGCGGAAATTCTGTAATCCATAAGAAGTTGTATGCGTTTTCATCCATCAGCCCCAGCTCTTTGCCCATTTCCAGGCGCAACGCACCTAAGACGTTCCAGACGATTTTGTTTTGATCCGCCGCAAATAGCAGCAGGTCGCCCGGCTTTCCATCCATTTTTCCTACCAGCGCATGCAATGTTTCTTCTGACATAAATTTCGCAAATGATGATTTATACGCACCGTCTTCTTGGATGCTTAAATAAGCCAGCCCTTTTGCGCCGTATCCTTTTGCAAATTCTACGAGCTTATCAATTTTTTTACGCGGCATCGCGCCTTTTCCCGCGACATTGATTCCGCGGACAGACCCGCCGTTTTCCAGCGCGCCGGTAAATACGCCAAACCCACAGCCAGCAACGACGTCGGATACATCTACTAGTTCCATGCCAAAACGCGTGTCCGGTTTATCAGACCCAAAACGGTCCATCGCTTCCTGCCAAGACATCCTTGGCAGCGGCAGCTGGATATCCACGCCAATTGCTTCCTTAAATACATATTGCAACATCCGCTCGTTTACATGAATCACATCATCCACATCTACAAAAGACAATTCCATATCAATCTGCGTAAACTCCGGCTGCCTGTCCGCGCGCAAATCCTCATCCCTAAAACAACGCGCAATTTGGATATAGCGGTCATATCCGGAACACATCAATAGCTGCTTAAACAGCTGCGGCGACTGTGGAAGCGCATAAAACTTCCCCGGGTGCACCCGACTTGGCACTAGATAGTCCCTGGCCCCTTCCGGCGTGGATTTTTGGAGCATCGGCGTTTCAATCTCCAAAAACCCTTCTTTTTCCATAAAGCCGCGGACAAGCCCCATGACCTTGCTTTTCATTATGATATTTCGCTGCAAATCCGGCCTGCGCAAATCCAAATAGCGGTATTTCAAACGTAGTTCGTCTTTTGTCTGGCTGTTCTCTTCAATTGGAAATGGCGGGGTTTCGGCTTCCGATAAAATACGAAGGCTTTCCGCGATTACTTCAATATCTCCGGTCTTTAAATTTTCATTTACGGCGGCGCTGCGTTTTTGCACTTTTCCGACTACCGCGACCACGTATTCGCTCCTTAGCGTCCCTGCTTTTTCAAAGCCTGCGTCGCCAACGCTATTTTGGTCAAATACAATTTGCAGCAGGCCGGAACGGTCCCTCAAATCGATAAAAATAAGGCTGCCCAGATTTCTCCGTTTCTGCACCCATCCCATTACGGTAACGGTCTGTTCTATATTTTTATTTGATACTTCGCTGCACCTATGGGTTCTGTGCAGCCCCTGCATGGATTCTCCCATGATTTACCTTACCTCCTCGCAATCTATTTATTAAAATACACGCGTTAAAATTTTTTCGTTCATATATTTTCTTCAAATGTGCGAATCAAAATTATCTGTTAAAGAATTCTACAAATTCCTCATAGCCGTCTTTCGTCAGCTGCTCTTTCTGAAATTTTTTATTTTTATTCATCCGTACAACCAGTACCTGCTGTCCATGCGCCCTTGCTTCCTGCGCCTGGCTGATTACATCCGTAAGTTTTTTCGCCGGGTAGCCTTTTTCTACCAGGTAGGCCGCCTTTTTTGGCTGCTGCGGGATTTCAAAATTCTGTTCTACAAGCAAAAGTATAATCCGTTCAAAACCTATAGAAAAACCGCATGCCGGGACGTCCTTTCCTGTAAAATTGCCGATCATACGGTCATAGCGCCCGCCACCGCCGCAGCTTGCGCCAAATTCCGGCATTGCGATTTCAAATATCGTACCGGTATAATAAGACATTCCACGTACAAGCGTAGGATCAAACACGAGTTTAAAACGAGCGGTTTTGCATGCCTGTACGGTAGATACAATTTCCTGCATATTAGATACAATTTCTGGGTCCAGATAATCCCCCAGCTTTTCAGACAGATAGGATATTCCGTCTTGTGCATGTTCGATTTCTTGGAACAGCCCTATATATTTCGAGACGGTTTCCGGCGCGTAGCCTTGCTGTCCTAATTCTTCCGCTACGCCTTCCACGCCAATTTTGTCCATCTTGTCCAAAATAATAAATACAGAATCATAATCCTGCTCTAAAAACCCGCTGTAAGCTGCCATTGCTTTTAATATCCGCCGTTCATTGATACGGATTTCAAAATTTTCAAACCCTAATTTTCCAAGCGTTGTTGTCGTAGCAAGTATAAGCTCTATTTCCGCAAGGTTGGAAGGCTCTCCCAAAATATCGATATCACACTGCATAAACTGGCGGTAGCGCCCCCGCTGAGGCCGGTCCGCGCGCCATACATTTCCAATTTGAAGCGCTTTAAACGGCGATGGAAGGTCGTTTGCATGATTTGCGTAAAAACGCGCGAGCGGCACTGTCAGATCATAGCGCATTCCAAAATCAACCAAGTCGTTTTCATCCCTGGCCGCATCCAGCTTTAGCTTTTCCCCGCGCTTCATTACTTTAAAAATCAGTTTTTCATTTTCCCCACCCTGTTTATTGGATAAATTTCCAATATCTTCCAAGGGTCTCTATCGGTGTAAAACCAAAATTACGGTACGTATCTTTAATGACCTGTTGCACATAATCACGAATCTGCATTTCCGCTGGCAGAATATCTTTCATACCGTTGACTGGTTTCTTTTTTAATCCCATCCTAACTTCCTCCATAAATACTAGACATCAAATCTGCCTTCCTTTGAATCATCTCATCGATGCGTTCGATATATTGTGCTACTTCTTTGACATTCCCAGTCCGCTTGATGCGTACTGCTGCAGGCGCTGTTTGTTCCGAAGGATTTTGATATGCTACGAATTTCGTAATCGCGCCTGCACCCAAAGCCATTATAGTCTGTTTTTCTTCCATAATCAAGATATTATATATCCCCGCCTTGCCAGTTTTCGCATAGCCGATATTTTCAAAGTTACCGGCCATATTTTTTTGCCGGTAAAGATAATACGGCGTCATTCCCATCTCTTGGCATACACGCGCTGCCAAATCTAGATGTTCCTGCGTATTGACCATTTTCAGATTTGCGTATTCTTCCTGAAACATATGCAGACGGGCCGCACGTTTTACCGCAAGGGAATGCACCGTTATATTATCCGGCTTCAGCTGACGTAGCTGGCCCATGGTATAACTAACGTCGTCTAACGTTTCTTGCGGCAGGCCCATAATAATATCCATATTAATATTGTCAAATCCAAGGCTTCTTGCCATCTGGAAACATTCCACAGTCTGCTCTACCGTATGATGCCTGCCAATTAAATCGAGTGTCCGTTGTATCATTGTCTGGGGATTAATGGAAATTCTCGATATGCCATGCGCGCGCAGCACGTCGCATTTCTCGCGTGAAATGCTGTCCGGCCGTCCGGCCTCTACCGTGAATTCCAACAGATGGGAGAGGTCAAAGCACTGTTCTATTTTTGTGAGCAAACGCTCCAACTGGCCAGGGGTCAATGTCGTCGGCGTCCCGCCGCCAATATAGATACTGTTTAGATACCGGTCTTTGAAACGGTCAGCCGTAAATTCAATCTCCCTGTCTAAGGCATCCAGATAGTCGCATATGCGGTCCTGCCACATATGAAGTGGAAAAGAAGTAAAAGAACAATATAAACATGTGCTCGGGCAAAATGGAATGCCGATATACAGGCTATAGCCGTTTTGATAATCCAGCCTGCAAAGCAGACCCAATTCACGTTTTGCTATTTCTATGCTTAACGCGATCTTTTCCATAGACGTATCATAAGTCCGGCGCATATACGCTACGATATCCTGTTCTGTATTACCTTTTTCCAGCATCGTCATGGGAATCTTCGTAGGCCGTATCCCAGTCAGCGTCCCCCATGGAAGCTGCTTGCCCGTAAAATCAGACAATAACTGGTACAATGTTTTCTTTAATCTGTTTCTTGTCTCCTTGCGGTTCCCGTGGTCGACCGCAACTTCCTGCCTTCGGACAGTCTCCCATGCCCCTTTTTCGTCTGCATGCGCAGGCTGTTTGAAAGCAATTGCAATCGAACGCTCCAGATAATCGACGTCGATCCACAACAGGGGCGGTTCAGAAACTTCTTTTTCCATGGTACAGACAGAAATATTCTCTGGCGGATAAAACGCTTTCACCAGAGAATGGATATCATATTCATAGCCAGCTTCTTGATTAATCTGTATAAAAATCATAATAGATTTTACTTCCTCATTTGAGACTTTAATTACAAGAACGGATTATACTGCTTCTCATGGCCGATCGAAGTCCACTCGTTATGCCCCGGCAGCACTTTTGTATCATTTGGCAGTAAAAACAGTTTCTCCTTAATACTGCGCACGATCTGCGCCATGCTCCCGCCTGGAAAGTCCGTCCGCCCTACCGATTCGCAAAAGAGCGTATCCCCGCTAAATAAAATCCCTTCGCTTTGGATATAGAAGCAGACGCCGCCTGGCGTATGTCCCGGCGTTAACATCACGTCAATTTCAAATCCCGCCAAAGACAGATGATCCCGTTCGCCGCGCATAAAATGGTCTGCATGGAAAACCAGTTTCCTGCCAATCATACCGCTGCAATTAAAAGCGGCGTTTTCCATCGTATCTTTTTCCAGCTCATGTACATAAACAGGTATCCCGTAATGGCTAGCCAATTCCTCCGCAGCCATACAATGGTCAAAATGGCCGTGCGTCAGCAATATGGCAACCGGATGAAACGCGTTCTTTTTGATATAATTTTTTAATATACTGGCTTCATCGCCCGGGTCGATCACCAGCGTTTCTTTTGTTTCGCTATTTGTGGCTAGATAGCAGTTCGTACCGACAACTCCTACCAAAAATTCTTTCACCAGCATCATATATTTTTCCTCACCAATCTTTCCTATTTAACCGGATGTACGCTCTATATCAATGACATTTTCCACCTGGCGAATTTTATCTATAATACTGTTCATTTCATCTTTCCCGCTAATGCCAAATGAAATTGATATCGTCGCAATCCCCTGTTTACTTGTTTTTGAATGAATGGAATTAATATCGATTTCCCGTTCGGTAAAAATACGGGTAATATCGACAAGCAGCCCTGTACGGTTATTCCCGTAGATTTTTACTTCTCCAAGGTACAGGCCATGTTTTCCATCATCAGAACCGGCTTTCCATTCCGCTTCTACCAGCCTGGACTTTTCAATATCAGACAAATGCATCATATTAATACAGTCGGTCCTGTGAATCGTAATGCCCCGGCCCCTTGTAATATATCCGCAAATCTCGTCTCCCGGGACAGGGCTGCAGCATTTGGCAAAATGCGCGGCCACATCATATAGTCCGTTTACCACGATACCGCTCTTCGAATTGGTTTTTAAACCCTTATTATCCGAATCAACATTTTCGTTTTGCTGCTTGATCACCTGTTCGTCGGTCAGCACAATCGGATTGTCTTTGCGGTATTCATCGTACATTTTATTTACAATGCTTGCCTCTTTCAATCCGCCGTGCCCCACCGTTGCCAGGCAAGAGTTCCAGTCGTGGAAACCATATTTTCGAACCGCTTTTTCCTGATACACAGGCTTGTTAATCAAAGAAAGTTCAATCCCTTTTGCTTTGCAATACGCCGCGATTAATTCTTTCCCGCGTATAATATTCCCTTCTTTTAATTCACTGCGGAACCACTGATTGATCTTCGTCTTTGCCTGTGTGCTTTTTACAATATTCAGCCAGTCATGGCTAGGCCCTTTAGAATTTTGCGAAGTAATGATTTCAATACGGTCGCCATTTTGAATCTTGTAGTCGATCGTTACAAGCTTGCCGTTTACTTTCGCCCCGATCATTTTATTGCCTACAGCTGAATGGATGCTATATGCAAAATCAACCGTTGTAGAACCGTTTGGAAGGTTTTTCACATCGCCGTCCGGCGTAAAACAAAATACAGCGTCTGAAAACAAATCCAAGTCGCTTTTTAACAGGCTCATAAATTCTTTATTATCGGACATCGCCTGCTGCCATTCCAAAATTTGCCGTAGCCAAGTCAGTTTTTCTTCTTCCTGATTTCCCGTAGATTTAATGCCGTTTGCAGCTTCTTTGTATTTCCAGTGCGCAGCAATACCATATTCCGCAATACGGTGCATTTCCACAGTTCGAATCTGTATTTCAAACGGCTGTCCGTCGGAGCCCATCAGCGTCGTATGCAAAGACCGATAACGGTTGGGCTTTGGCATCGCGATATAATCTTTAAAACGCCCTGGCACCGGCACATAGTTCTCATGAATTACGCCTAACGCCGCATAACAGTCTTTGACATCTTTTACAATAATGCGGATCGCAAATAAATCGTATATCTGGTCAAGCGTCTTATTCTGGTTTACCATCTTTTTATAAATGCTAAAAAAGTGCTTTGCCCTGCCGCCAATTTCCGCCTGAATTCCGGCGCGTTCAATATGTTTGCGCACTTCGTCTGTCAGATTACGGATATAATCGTCCTGCGCGGTCTGGCACTGCGCGAGCTGCGCAACCAAGTCGCTATAAGCCTCCGGTTCAAGATATTTTAAAGACAAGTCGTCCAGCTCAATCTTTACTTTTGAAATACCCAGGCGGTGCGCAATCGGGGAATAGATATCCATCGTTTCCCTGGCTTTTTCTTTCTGCTTTTCCGGCCGCATATATTTTAGGGTACGCATATTGTGCAGCCGGTCTGCCAGCTTTATCAGGATCACGCGGATATCTTTTGCCATAGCAAGGAACATCTTTCTTAGATTTTCCGCTTGTACTTCTACTTTATCCGCGTCATAGGACAATTGCCCCAGTTTTGTTACGCCGTCTACCAGCAGCGCTACTTCCGAACCAAACTCCTGCGCGATCTCTTCATCCGTCATTACAGTGTCTTCCACTACGTCATGAAGCAAACCTGCAACAATCGTTTCTTTATCCAGCTCTAATTCTGCGAGGATTACCGCTACACACAAAGGATGTATGATATATGCTTCCCCGGACTTACGCTTTTGATTCTCGTGAGCCGCGGAAGCAATCTGATATGCTTTTTGTATCTGCGAAATGTCCGTTGAAGGGTGATATTTGTAAATGCTGTTCACCAGCTCTTGATATAGCTTCTCCGGTTCGACAAAATCGGGGAATTTACGTATACTGCTCTGCCTAGGGCCAATTTTTTCCTCTAATTCTTCTAATGCTTCCAACGATAGTCCTGCCATAAGAATCACCAACTTTTCATCTATTCTATCATTTTATGATTTCACTACAGTTTCATCTACACTCTATCTTTATTAATATTTAAGAATTATACTCAATTTTTGAACAAATTGCAACGATTGTGTTAAATTTGGTTCATATTTATTTTAAAAGTAAAAAAAGAGCTTTGGTATTACTGCAAAACTCTTTTTTCACATACGCTTCAAACTATTTATTTCGTCTAATATCACATATTTGCAATCAAAGCAGCTATTTCATCTGCGCTCATCACATGCCCTGGATTTGACAAGTCCGGCATCTGCGGCTTTTTGCCGTCAGGCTCCGGGATAGACAACGAATCCGTATTCGCAATTAAAGCGGCAATTTCATCCGCGCTCATCACATGTCCCGGGTCAACCGAATGGAATCCATCCATACTAGAGTCCAGCATAGGGTCATCCATCATCGGATCCATCGTATCTACATCCAGCAAATCCAGATCATCGGTAAAGGAGTCCAATCCATCTATATTCACAATATCCAAATTATCGTTCAGCAAATTTGGTATTTGAGAATCTAAATGTACAATATCAGGGCTATCCGTTTTTACTGCATCCAGGGTATCTGGCTTTTGCTTAGATAAGGACGCTTCATTTTCCAAGCTGGCGTCCATAAGAGTAGATGCATTAGAAACTACGCTTTCTTTCCGACTTGACCCATCTGGCCGTGGATTTTTTGCCAGCTTTCGGATTGCAGACTGCTCCGTTAAAGGCTGAGGTTCAATATCTATCGTATTTGATTTTACCGTTGACTTTGCCACAGCTGGTTTTTCATCTTTTTGTACGTTTGAATTCGTAGCCAAATTATTTGTTTTTGATTCAAAAGACGTTCCTGACTGCATATTATTAGAATCTAATTCAGTCGATTCTAACTGCATATTATTAGAATCTAATTCAGTCGATTCTAACTGCATATTATTAGAATC
>CASUON010000075.1 GCA_949457475.1 uncultured Lachnospiraceae bacterium | reverse complement strand
TGCCAGTAGAGGTAAAGAGGATTTCCATGCACCAGCCGGTCAGCCCGCAGATAAAAAAGTTGTGCAATCGTTTCATAGGCATAGGATGCGCATCCGCAGGGCATTTTATACAGTTGGCGGCAGAAAAACTTGTAAAAACACAGGCATTAGCATATAATAGTAACGTATTTTTGTAATAACGAAGCTGATACGTATATGGATAACTGCGGGGCATGCGGCGCGCTGGCGCCAGGCCCGGCAGGTTGCAGGAGGGATTTTTATATGACGATAGAACAACTGGCGGCCCGTATGGATTACCGGCTGCTGGCAGGCGCCACGGCGGCGGAAGTGACCGGCGTGGTATATGATTCCAGAAATATAAAGCCGGGGTGCGTTTTCGTATGCATCAAAGGCGCGGCGTTTGACGGGCATACCTGCGTCTTTGAGGCAGCTAAGAAGCAAGCGGCCGCAATTGTAGTCAGCCAGCCGGTGGAGCTGCCGCAGGGGGCGACCGTACTGGAAGTAGCAGATACTAGGCTTGCCTTGGCGCAGCTGTCGGCGGCCTGGTTCGGCTATCCGGCGCAGCAGTTAAAAACGGTCGGGATTACCGGCACAAAGGGCAAAACGACGACCGCCTATATGGTCAAGGCAATTTTGGAGCGCGCGGGCCTGCGCACAGGGCTGATTGGCACGATCGAAACCGTGATCGGAAACGAGCGGATACCGGCGGCGAACACAACGCCGGAGTCTTACCTCATCCAGCAGTATTTTAGGAAAATGGTTGACGCAGGCTGCGACGTGTGCGTGATGGAAGTTTCTTCCCAGGGGCTTATGATGCACCGCGTGGGCGGCTTTGTATTTGACATCGGCGTCTTTACCAATATAGAGCCGGACCATATCGGGCCGAACGAGCATGCGTCGTTTGAAGAATACCTTGCGTGCAAGGGGATGCTGTTTTCGCAGTGCGTTACAGGAATTGTAAATATCGATGATGTACATACGAAAGATGTCTTAGACGGGCATACGTGCAGCATCGAGACGTTTGGCTGTTCCAAAGGTGCCGATTTATACGCAAAGGATATCCGCCTAGTCCAAAAGCCGGGGTATCTGGGCGTCGCCTGCCGGATGGAAGGGCTGTGCAATTTTGATGTAGAAATCGATGTGCCAGGTACGTTTAGCGTGTACAACGCGCTGGCAGCGGCCGCGGTGTGCAGCCATTTTGGTGTGCCGCAAACTTGTATGCAGCAGGCGTTTCAAGAGGCGAAAGTCAAAGGGCGCATTGAAATGGTGAAAGTATCGGACGATTTTACGCTGATGATCGATTATGCGCACAACGCCATGAGCCTTAAGAGCCTGCTGACGACGCTACGGGAGTACCATCCGAAGAGGCTGATTTGTTTATTTGGCTGCGGCGGCAACCGCAGCCGGCTGCGGCGTTATGAAATGGGCGAGGTGTCCGGCTCTTTGGCAGACCTTACGGTCATTACGTCGGATAACCCAAGGGACGAAGAGCCGCAGGCGATTATAGACGATATTAAAACGGGCATAGCAAAAACTGACGGGCGCTATGTGGAGCTGATCGACCGAAAGGACGCCATCCGTTATGTTATACAGCATGGGGGGCCGGGGGATATTATTGTGCTGGCGGGCAAAGGCCATGAAGACTACCAGGAGATAAAGGGCGTCAAATATCCGATGGACGAGCGGGATTTGATCGCGGACATTTTAAAGGAACTGCATGGAAAGGATAATGTTTAAGAGGAATCAGAAAAAAGCTTTCGGGGAAAGGAAAATTAGAATTTATAAGGAATAACATTTTGTATGCAAATATCATTGTAGATATCTCACATGAAAAAGTAGACCGGCCGTTCCAGTATCTTGTGCCGCCGCAGCTGGAAGGGCGGCTGGAAGAAGGGATGCAGGTGGTCGTCCCTTTCGGGAACCGGACGATCCGTGGGTATGTGGTCGAGCTGACGCGGCAGGCGGAATACGATACTGCTAAGCTTAAGCCGATCCTGTCGGTCGCGCAGGAAGCAGTCGCCATTGAATCTAGGCTGATCGCGCTGGCGGCATGGATACGGAAAAATTATGGCGGCACGATGAACCAGGCGTTAAAGACGGTCCTTCCGGTGAAACGCAGGGAAAACCAAAAGGAAAATAAGCAGGTGCGCCTGCTGCTTGCGGACGGCCAGGCGCGGGCCATGCTGGACGAATGCGTGCGCAAACACCGCAGTGCGCAGGCAAAGCTGTTAACAGAGCTTCTGGAATGTTCCCCGCAGCCTTATACGCGCCTGACGAAAGGACTGGGCATATCGCCCGCATCCATCCGTTCTTTGCAGGAAAAAGAAGTGGTGCGGGTGGAACGGGAGCGTTATTACCGCGATCCGGTGCCGCAGGATTACCGGCAGGATTACCACATCCGGCTCAATCAAGAACAAGAAGGCGTCGTGCGCAGCATTTTATCGGATTATGACGCTGGTGTTGCGCGTACGTACCTGCTGCATGGCGTTACCGGCAGCGGCAAGACGGAAGTGTATATGGAGCTGATCGCGCACGCGGTGGAGCAGGGCAGGCAGTGCATTATGCTGATCCCGGAGATCGCGCTGTCGTTTCAGACTGTGCGCCGTTTTTATGAACGGTTTGGCAGGCGGGTGTCCGTTTTGCATTCCAGGCTGTCGCCGGGGGAGCGCTACGACCAGTTCGAACGCGCCAAAAACGGAGAGGTAGATATTATGATCGGGCCGCGCTCCGCGCTGTTTACGCCGTTTGCAGACCTTGGGTTTATTATTGTAGACGAGGAGCATGAAAACAGCTATAAAAGCGAGTCCGTACCGAAGTACCATGCGCGGGAGGCTGCCATTGCGCTGGCGGGCATGGCTGGCGCCAGCGTAGTCCTTGGCTCGGCGACCCCTTCCGTTGACAGCTATTACCGCGCGGCGAGGGGGGAGTACCGCCTGCTGCACTTAGAAGAACGGGTGCAGCAAAAGCCGCTGCCCCGTTGTGAGACGATTGACCTAAGGGCGGAGTTAAAAAGCGGCAACCGTTCGATTTTAAGCGTCCGGCTCCAGCAGCTGATGGAAGAGCGACTGGCGGCCGGGCAGCAGATCATGTTATTTATCAACCGGCGGGGGATCGCAGGGTTTGTATCATGCCGTTCATGCGGCGCCGTATTGCGCTGCCCGCATTGCGACGTGTCGCTAAGCCAGCATAAAAACCGCCGGCTGGTCTGCCATTACTGCGGCTATGAAAGGCCGATGCCGGATGAATGCCCGGAATGCGGCTCCAAGTATATCGGCGGGTTTAAGGCGGGCACGCAGAAAATCCAAGAGCTGGTGGCGCAGCGTTTTCCAAAGGCTGGGATTTTGCGCATGGATTACGATACGACCCGTACGAAGGATTCGTATGAACGTATTTTATCGGCGTTTTCCAGGCACCAGGCGGATATTTTGATCGGGACGCAGATGATTGTCAAAGGGCATGACTTCCCCGACGTAACGCTTGTCGGCATCCTTGCGGCGGATATGTCTTTGAATATCAGCGACTACCGCGCGTCGGAGCGGACGTTCCAGCTGGTTACGCAGGCGGCGGGGCGCGCGGGGCGCGGGGATGCGCCTGGGGCGGTAGTGATCCAGACCTACCAGCCGGAACATTTTTGCATCCGTACGGCAAATGCGCAGGACTATACGGCGTTTTATGAAAAAGAGATACGCTACCGCCAGCTGATGGACTATCCGCCGGTATGGAATATGCTGCATATCCTTGCCGCGTCGGCCAGCCAGCAGGACGCGCAGGGCTGTATCGGGCAGATCGCGGCGTGGATACAGGCCGAACTGCAAAAAGGCGGCGCAGACAGGCTGTGGAAGGAGTTTTTGGTAATCGGCCCGGCGGAGGCCGCGATTGCAAAGATCAACGACATATACAGGCAGGTGCTGTATATGAAGCATCCGGACTACCGGATTTTAGTAAAGGTAAAAGATTTCCTGGAAAGGAAGCTGCGCGAAGACGCAAGGTGGAAAAAAGTTACGGTTCAGTTTGACTTTAACCCCTTAAACAGTTAGTATAAGTAGATGGATAATGAAAATGACTTTCAGGAGAGATTCAGGAGGAATTTAGAATATGGCACTCAGACAGATCAGGCTGGCGGGAGACCCGATATTAGGCAAAGTATGCAAAGAAGTAAAGACGATGACCCCGATGCTGGAATTATTGATTGAAGATATGTTAGATACGATGTATGAAGCAAACGGCGTCGGCCTCGCAGCCCCGCAGGTCGGCGTATTAAAAAGGATTGCCGTCGTAGACGCCGGGGACGGCCCGGTTGTGATGGTCAATCCACAGATACTGTCGCAGGAAGGGGAGCAGACCGGGGACGAAGGCTGTTTAAGCCTTCCGGGCAAGGCCGGGAAGGTGACCCGCCCGAACCATGTCGTTATCCGTGCGTGGAACGAGCATATGGAAGAGTATGAAATGGAGGCCGAGGAACTGTTGGCGCGCGCGTTCTGCCACGAGATCGAGCATTTGGACGGACATATGTATACCGAGCATGTCGTCGACGGGCTGCATGATGTACGGGAGGAAGAAGAAGAAGAAGAGTAAGAAGCATCAGCAGGCCGGAAAGAAACGATAGAAGAAGTAGCAGCAGGCCGGAAAGAAACGATAGGAGAAGTGCAGCAGGCCCAAAAGAAACGATAGAAGAAGTAGCAGCAAGCCGGAAAAAACGATAGAAGAAGCGGTAGAAACAAGAAGAACTACCGAGGAATTAGCAAAAAGAACATATACCGTAGAAAGCGCAGGTGATCGGATGAAAGTTATTTTTATGGGGACGCCGGATTTTGCCGTCGGGATACTCGAAGCGTTGATCGAGGCGGGCCACGACGTCGTATTAGCAGTTACCCAGCCGGATAAGCCAAAAGGCCGGAGCAAAGCGTTGCAGTTTCCGCCTGTAAAACAGGCCGCTTTGGCACATAATATAGAAGTATTCCAGCCAAAACGTATCCGCGAGCCGCAGTGCGTTGCGCATCTGCGGCAATACGCGCCGGATATTATGGTCGTAGCGGCATTTGGGCAGATACTTCCGGCGCAGCTGCTGGAAATGCCGCCGTACGGGTGCGTCAATGTCCATGCGTCGCTGCTGCCAAAATACCGCGGCGCGTCGCCGATCCAGTGGGCGGTTATGAACGGCGATGCGGTGACCGGGGTCACAACGATGCAGATGGACGCCGGCATAGATACTGGGGATATTTTAGAAACGCTGGAAGTAGCGGTAGCGCCGGATGAAACCGGGGGCAGCTTGTTTGACAAACTGGCGAAAGCCGGCGCCGCGCTATGCGTCTCTACGCTCGCGCACCTTGCGGACGGGACGGTTACGCCGCGCAGGCAGGAAGAAAGCCAGGCGACGCATGTGGGGATGATCTCCAAGCAGATGGGGCGGATTGACTGGGCAAGGCCCGCGGTAGAAATCGAACGCCTGGTCCGCGGGCTGAATCCATGGCCGAGCGCATATACGACGCTGGAGGGAAAAACACTGAAAATCTGGAAAGCGTCTGTGGTAGCGCCGTCTGCGGTAGCACAGGGGTCGCCTGGGGATGAAACCGGGGCGGCAGCGCCTTTTGCAAAAATGGCAATTGCAAAAGGGACGCCTGCGACAGGCAGTACAGATGGAAAAAAAGCTCCGGAAACGGAGGAAAAGAAAACGGCTGGGACAGTTATATTTGCAGACCAGAAGCATCTGTATGTACAGACCGGGGACGGGGTGCTCTGCCTGCAGGAAGTCCAGCTGGAAGGTAAAAAGCGCATGGCGGCGGATGCGTTTTTGCGCGGGTTTCCGGTAAAAGAAGGGGTTCTGCTGGGGGAGGCGGGCTCGTGCATATAAAATGCGGGAAAATGTAGGAAAATGTAGAAGAATGAAAGTTTGAAAGAATTTACAAAAGTTATTATTTTACAATCGCTAAAATTTTACAATCGCTACAATTTTACAATAGCTAAACAAATATAAAGGAGGAACTGCTTATGCCATACCGATATGGGTTTATGTGGGATCCGACATACGTACTTGTGTTGATCGGGGCGCTTGTGTCCCTAGTCGCTTCTGCGCGGGTGAAAACGACGTATCATAAATACGCCAAAGTGCGCAGCATGACAAATATGACCGGGGCGCAGGCGGCGCAACGTATTTTGAACAACGCGGGCATCTATGATGTACGGGTGCAGCATGTCGCCGGAAGCTTGACAGACCATTACAATCCGAAAAATAAAACGCTGAATTTATCCGACGACGTATACGGGGCTACGTCCGTAGCCGCGATTGGCGTCGCGGCCCATGAATGCGGACATGCCATCCAGCACCAGCAGGGGTATTCCCCGTTAAATATTAGGAGCGCCCTTGTACCGGTGGCTAATTTTGGCTCTGCCGCCGCATGGCCGCTGATTATTTTGGGGATTATCTTTGGCGGGGCGGGCAGCACGCTTTGCCAGGTTGGGATCGTATTTTTTTCCGCGGCGGTACTGTTCCAGCTTGTTACGCTCCCGGTAGAATTTAACGCTTCTAGCCGCGCCGTGCGGATTTTGGGCGATATCGGGATTTTGAGCCAGCAGGAGCTGCCGTATACGAAAAAAGTATTAAAAGCCGCCGCGTTCACCTATGTGGCAAGCGCTGCGGCCGCAATCTTGCAGCTGCTGCGGCTGCTGATCCTGTTTGGGGGACGCAACCGTGACTGACGCGGCAGGGACCAGGGCCAATACAAGGGAGCTGGTTGTAAGTATTTTGCTGGAAATTACAAGGGACGGGGCGTACAGCCATAAGGTGATCGGGGAGGTATTGGAAAAATACCAGTACCTGCCCAAGAAGGACCGGGCGTTTATTACCCGCGTAGTGGAAGGGACGCTGGAAAACCGGATACAGATCGATGATCTGATCGACCGGTTTTCCAAAGTGCCGGTAAAAAAACAAAGGCCCGTTATCCGCTGCATCCTGCAAAGCGCCGTGTACCAGATCTGCTATTTGGACGCCGTGCCGGACGCCGCGGCCTGCAACGAGGCCGTAGCGCTGGCAAAGAAAAAAGGGTTCCGTAATCTGAGCGGCTTTGTAAACGGCGTGCTCCGTACAATCAGCCGCAACAAAGGGCAGGTGCAGCTGCCGGACCCGCGCAAAGAGCCGGAGCGGTATCTGTCCATCCGCTATTCAATACCGGAATGGATGATCCGGATGTGGAAAACGGACTTTTCCTATGACTGGGCTTTGGAGGCGGATTGGCAGCAGATGCAGCGGATGCTCCAGGCGTTCCAGACCCCGGCGCCGCTTGTCATACGGACAAATGAAAGCCTATGCACGCCGCAGGGGCTGCAGGCGCGCCTAAAGGCGGAGGGCGTAGAGGCAAAGCCGTTAAAGGAGCTGCCGTACGCGTTCCAGATATCGGGCTATGACTACCTGGGCGCGCTGGAAAGTTTCCGGGAAGGGCTGTTTTATATACAGGATATCAGCTCCATGCTTGCCGTAGAAGCGGCGCGGCCAAAAGCCGGCGATTTCGTGCTGGACGTTTGCGCGGCGCCGGGCGGCAAGGCGGTACATACCGCGCAGCTGCTGCGCGGCACCGGGCGGGTACTGGCGAGGGACCTTACGGAAGAAAAAGCCGCATTGTTATTGCAGAACAAAAACCGCTGCCGCGTTTCCAATATGCAGGTGCAAGTATGGGACGCGCGTATTTTGGATACGTCCCTATCCGGCCAGGCGGACATTGTGCTGGCGGATTTGCCGTGCTCCGGGCTGGGCGTGATGCGGCGCAAAAAAGATATCCGCGATAAAATGACGCCGGAAAAAATGCAGGGGCTTGTAGAACTCCAGCGGGAAATCCTCGCAACCGTATGCGCGTACGTCCGGCCGGGCGGCCGTCTGGTATACAGCACATGCACGATACACCGGGCGGAAAATGAAGAGAATGCGCAGTGGTTTGCGCAGGAACACCCGCAGTTTCGCCTAGAAAGCAGCCGCCAGCTGCTGCCGGGGGATGCGTACGGAGACGGGTTTTATATCGCGGTATTTAAACGGCGTGAAATAGGATAAAACTGGCAGGAAAGAGGGGAGAGACCAGTTGGAAACAAAGAAATCAGATATCAAAACAGATGTCAAGTCATTGAATCTGTGCGAGCTTACCGCATATTTGGAATCTATGGGCGAGCAGGCGTATCGCGCCAAGCAGATTTATAGCTGGCTGCACAAAAGGCAGGCCATGGATTTTGACGAAATGACAGACCTTTCCGCAAAGCTGCGCAGCCGGTTAAAGGAAACATGTACGGCTTCAGTGCTGCGCCCAGTGGAAGTACTGACCTCGCGCATAGACGGCACGAAAAAGTATCTGTTTGCGCTTGCGGATGGGAATGTGGTCGAAAGCGTGCGGATGAAATACCGGCATGGCAATTCCGTATGTATTTCCTCACAGGCGGGCTGCCGGATGGGCTGCCGGTTTTGCGCTTCGACCATAGGCGGGCTGGTGCGCAACCTGCGGCCGTCGGAAATGCTGGAGCAGATCTACCGCATCGGCGCGGATATCGGGGAGCGGATTTCGCACGTGGTCGTTATGGGGTGCGGGGAACCGCTTGATAATTATGAACACTTTGTAAAAATGGTCGAGATGCTCTCCGATGCGCACGGGCTGCAGGTCAGCCAGCGGAATATTACCGTGTCTACCTGTGGGATCGTCCCGCAGATCTACCGCTTAGCAGAACGGAGACTACAGATCACGCTGGCGCTGTCTTTGCATGCGCCGTCACAGCAAAAGCGCCAGGAGCTTATGCCGATTGCGGACAAATACCAGCTGCCGGAAGTATTAAAAGCCTGCGAATATTATTTTGAACAGACCGGAAGGCGTGTTACTTATGAATATAGCCTAATCCAGGGGGTCAACGATACGCCAGAGGACGCTAGGCAGCTTTGCCGGCTGTTTCGGGGCAAAAACTGCCATTTAAACCTGATCCCGGTAAATCCGGTAAAAGAGCGGCCCTTTATGCAGCCCAAAACAGATGTCGTTACTTCTTTTAAAAATAATCTTGAAAAATATGGAATAAATGTTACTATTAGAAGAGAAATGGGGCGGGATATCAATGGTGCGTGCGGCCAGTTGAGAAAAAGCTTTGCGGATAAGCATGAATGAAAAGGCATTAGCCAAAAGGCATAAGCAGAAGAATAAAAAGGCAGAGAAGGCATAAGCAGAGGAATAAAGAGGCGGGAAAGGCAGGCGGTAAGATGAAGACATTTTCGATGACAGATGTTGGCAGGCGGCGTGAAATGAACCAGGATTATATCTATACATCGGAGGTTCCGGTTGGCAATCTGCCGAACCTTTTTATAGTTGCGGACGGGATGGGCGGCCACAACGCGGGCGATTTTGCGTCCCGCTACACGGTTGAGCATGTAGTAAAAGCCATATCCGCCAGCGCGCTGTCGCAGCCTGTGGCTGTGTTTGCCGCTGCGTTAGAGCAGGTCAACCGGAATTTGATGCAGCTTGCGGGCATCACGCCCGGCCTGCGCGGGACTGGCACGACGTTTGTAGCCGCCACGGTCGTGCAGGACCGCTTGTATGTGGCAAATATCGGCGACAGCAGGCTTTATATTGTCAACCAGGCGATTACGCAGATTACGAAAGACCATTCACTGGTACAGGAGATGGTCCGTATGGGTGAGGTGAAACAAGAAGAAGCAAGGACCCATCCGGATAAAAATATCATTACAAGGGCTGTCGGGGCGACGGAAGAAATTATGGTAGATTATTTTGAGGTAGCGCTCTCGCCCGGCGACCGTATTTTGTTATGTTCAGACGGGCTTACAAATATGATCGAAGACAGCCAAATCCGTACGATCATGTGCAGCCAGAGGGATATTGCGGAGTGTGTGGAGCGGCTTGTGGAAACTGCCAATACGTATGGCGGAAAGGATAATATATCAGTGATCATTGTAGATCCGTTTTCTGATGAGGTGAAAAGATGTTAGAAGTAGGTAATTTCGTAGCAGACAGGTATGAGGTACTGGCTAAGGCGGGAGCCGGGGGCATGTCTGATGTATATAAGGCAAGGGACCATGTATTGGGCCGGGTCGTTGCGGTAAAGGTACTCAAGTCGGAATTTGCGGACGATGTGAATTTCGTTACCAAATTCCGGTCGGAGGCGCAGTCTGCGGCGGGGCTGGAGCATCCGAATATTGTCAGCATCTACGACGTCGGCAGCGAGGACGGGCTCCATTTTATCGTTATGGAGTATATAGAGGGGATTACGTTAAAAACATATATCGAAAAGAAGCGCCAGCTCTCCTATAAGGAAACGATCAGCATCGCGATCCAGGTAGGCCGCGGGATTGAAGCCGCGCATAATAAAAATATTGTACACCGGGATATCAAGCCGCAAAATATTATTATATCTACCGAAGGAAAGGTAAAAGTTGCGGATTTTGGCATTGCGAGGGCCGCAACAAGCAATACGATTCATTCAGACGTTATGGGGTCGGTGCACTATTCGTCGCCAGAGCAGGCGCGCAACGGGTTTGTGGACTGTAAGAGCGATATATATTCGCTTGGCATCGTTATGTACGAGATGGTAACCGGTCGGGTGCCATTTGACGGCGATACAACCGTTGCGATAGCAATCCAGCATCTGCAAGAAGAAATGGAATCCCCGCGCCGCTATGTGCCGGACCTTCCGGTCAGCTTAGAAAAGATTATTTTAAAGTGCACGCAAAAAAGCGCAGACCGCAGGTATGCGGTGATTGGCGATTTGTTAGCAGATTTAAAACATGCGCTGGTAAATCCGGACGATGATTTTGTAACCGTAGTCACGCCGGCTTCAGTGCAGGATAAGACGCGCATTATTTCAGAAAACGAAGTCAGCCGCATTAAAGAAGAGACGTCGAAGATACCGCTGACGCGGGATGTGCTGGATACAAAAAATACTAGGAATGCGCGGGATACGATAGAACCGTCCAGGGCGCCGTCCAGCCAGGAGGAAGACGATGACGACGGCGGATTTTTGAATCCGAAGATGGAAAAAGCGATGACAATTATGGGCATTATCGCAGCCGTCATTATTTTGGTCATAGTTGTTTTTCTGGTCGGAAGCATGCTTGGCAGTTTTAAATTCCCGTTTTCTGGAAAGGATAATAAGCAACAGGAGAAAATATCCACAACTGACAGGGAGACGCCGCCCGACAAGGATGCCGATACGAAAGACGACAAAGGCGGAAACGATGAGAAAAAAGGGATCACGATGATTAGCCTGTTAGGCGAGGACGTAAGCGACGCGCAGAAAAAGCTGGTGGACATGGGCTTGCAGCTATATACGCTAGGCAGGGAAGCGTCGGATGATTACGAGGAAGGCCAGATTATATCCCAGGACGTGGAAGAAGGCGAAAAGGTCGCCAAAGGGACGGTGATTAAAGTAACGGTCAGCAGCGGGCCTGGCGAATTCGCATTGACAAGCGTCGTAGGATCTACAGAGTCTGCCGCTAGAAAAACGCTGGAGGATGCGGAGTTGAAAGTAAGCGCCAGCTATGAATATTCGGACAAAGCCGAAGGCCTGGTTATCGGCCAGTCCCCTGGGGCAGGCAGCCCAGTCAAAAAAGGCGATACGATAAGGCTGATTGTCAGCCAGGGCAGGCAGCGGGTACAGGTGCCGGATATCCGCAAACAGACGCAGGCGGATGCCGCAGCGATACTAACGCAAAACAACCTGGGCACAGGCAGCGTAACTTCTGAATATGACGATTCCGTGCCGGAAGGGCAGGTCATCAGCCAGAACCCGCAGCCAGGGGACAGCGTGTACACGGGTACGAGCGTGGACTATGTGATCAGCCTGGGCAAGAAGGAAGTGCTGTATGAACTGCGCGATACGACGATCCGCGTACAGGAAAATGAAGATAGCGTAATCGCCGCCAATATCCAGCTGATCGACGCCAACGGGCAGGTCGTGGACACGTGGAATAACGTAAGCATATCCTCGTTCCCGTATACAATTTCGCACGGGGCGGATATTACGACCAGCAGCGGCACAATTTCTATTGAATGGATACTAGACAACGGAAGCACCAAGTCGGAAACAAAGAACGTCCAGTTCTCACAACAGTAATGGTGGCGTATGATCGGGAAGATTATAAAAGGGATTGCCGGCTTTTACTACGTACAGGCGGCGGGGTCCAAAATCTATGAATGTAAAGCGAAAGGCGTATTCCGTCGGCAGAATATCAAGCCGCTCGTCGGGGACGACGTAGAAATTGCCGTAATTGACGAAGCCGAAAAGACAGGCAATATCGAAAGGGTATGCGCGCGCAAAAATGTGCTGCTGCGCCCGGAAGTGGCAAACGTGGATATGGCGCTTGTGATTTTTGCCGCGGACTGCCCGAAACCAAATCTAAACTTGTTAGACCGTTTCCTGGTCTTTATGCAGATGCAGCAGGTGCCGGTGACGGTCTGCTTTAATAAAATGGAACTGGTTGGCGAAAAAGAGCGGCAGTACCTGGCGCAGATATATACATCCTGCGGCTATCCGGTACTGTTTACCAGCGCCGCGCCTGAAAAGGCGCCAGGCAGGCAGGAGCGCGTAGCGGAGGAGCCATCCAAGAGCGTATCGTTGCCGGGCCGCGGCGGAGCGGAAAATGTAGCGCTAGGCAGGCAGGAGCGCGTAGCGGAGGAGCCATC
>CASUON010000074.1 GCA_949457475.1 uncultured Lachnospiraceae bacterium | reverse complement strand
AATTTCTGTCTGGATGGAGTACTAGAGCGTGTTTGAAAAATGCTTTCCGTAAGATATGCTTCACATTTTGCCCCCTAAGGGGCATGCTATGGAGAAGTTATTCCAAATTTAGGAGGCATGCCCTTGCTACGCTGGGGCAGACCATAGCGGGCTATGTTGACTAAATTTGGGATGGACTCTCCGTGAAATGGGGAGCACAAATCGTGGGAATGATGATTCAAACACGCTGTAGTAGGCGGGGCGTAGGCATATGTCAATAGGAGTACAGATAAAAAAAGATTTTGGAAATTTCAGGCTGGATGTCGCGTTTGCCAGTACGAGCAGGCGTATCGGCATCCTTGGCGCCTCCGGGTGCGGGAAGAGCATGACGCTAAAAAGCATTGCGGGGATTGAGCAGCCTGACGCAGGGCGGATTGCCGCGGACGGCAGGCTGCTATTTGACGCAGGCGCGGGCGTTTGCTTAAAGCCGCAGCAGAGAGGCATTGGATATTTGTTTCAGAATTATGCGCTGTTTCCTGCAATGACTGTAGAGCAGAATGTCGCCGCGGGCCTGCGGGGGAAGAAGGCGGAGCGTCGGATACGCACGGGACAGATGATTGCGCAGTTTCGGCTGCAGGGGCTGGAAAAGCGGTTTCCGTGGCAGTTGTCCGGCGGGCAGCAGCAGCGGGTCGCCTTGGCAAGGATGTTTGCCTGCGAGCCGCAGATGGTGCTGCTGGACGAGCCGTTTTCGGCCCTGGACTTATATTTGCGGGACGAGATGCAGCGCGAGCTGTTGGAATTATTCAATTCGTATTCCGGTACAGTGGTCCTTGTATCCCACAACCGGGACGAAGTATACCGAATGAGTGAAGAGCTGCTTGTCATGGACGGCGGCCGGATCGTCCGCCAGGGGCGTACCGGGGAAGTGTTTGAAAATCCGCAAAATATTGTAACGGCAAGGCTTACAGGGTGTAAAAATATAGCCCGTGCGTCCTTGCAGCCGCAAGAAGGCTTGTACGCGGCGCAATGGGGCGTATGCTTTCCGTTTACAAGGCGGATAGACGGCGGAGTCTGCGCAGTCGCTATCCGGGCGCATGCGTTTCGCATGAAACAAGAGGAGGGGGGCGCGTCCTTATGTTTTCCGCTTTTGGACCCTACGGTTACGGAAGATTTGTTTGAATATCATGTGTCGTTTCGGCCTTCCCCGGACGCCAGCCAGCGTATGGACTGGAAAGTATCCAAATACGTTTGGGACGGACGACGGGAAAAGATGCCGGACAGGCTGTATGTAAACGAGGCAGACGTACTGCTGTTAAGGCAGTAGGCCTGCCTTTTACATTGTATTTTCACATCAGAAAAAGGGCATTCCACAACATTCCATTGTCGGCAGGGGCAAAATTGTCCGATCTATTACATGAATATGTTTAAATACTGCGAAGTTTTGCAAAATATATGGCAAACGGAAAGCCTTGCCGTATAGCTTGCCGATGGCAAAACAGGCGGAAAGGGAAACGCAATGCAGATTGCAATTTGTGATGATGAACAGGGCGTCCGGGAGGCGCTGGCGAAAAAAATAGAAAAAATGTATCCGCAAGCAGGGGTGGCGCTTTATGAAACCTGTGAAGAGCTGCTTGACAGCAGCATCCCGCTGGATATTTTATTGCTGGATATCCAGATGCCCGGGAAAGACGGGATGGAAACCGCACGTATCCTGCGCGCACAAAACAGGCGCATGATACTGATCTTTATTACGGGCATGGAAGAATATGTCTTTCAGGCATTTGACGTAGGCGCGTTTCATTATCTGGTAAAACCCTTCTCGGATGAAAAGCTGATGTCCGTGCTGCAAAACGCGGCGATGCAGTATGAGGAACAGTCCGAACGCGCGCCCTCCCGGCCGGACAGTGCGTGCAGGTATGTAGTCGTACTGTCTGGGGGCAGCCATATCCGGATTTTACTGGACGATATTATTTATGCGGAAGTGTACAACCGTAAAGTTGTGATACATAAAAAGGAAGAAGATATTGAATATTATGGCAAGCTGTCCGATCTGGAGCAGCAGGCCGGCGGGGATTTTTTCCGCACGCACAGGGCGTACCTGGTGCATTTCAAATATGTGGTAAAATATAACGCCTCCGAGGTATATATGGAAAAGGGGTCGGTGCTTCTCGCAAAGCGGAAATATTCTGCGTTTGTAAAACAGTATATGCGCTATTTGTTATCCGAGGTAGGCAAATGAGCATGGAGAACCTGTCCGTTATTGCGGCGGCTATTAACTGGGAATGGTATTGGGAGGTTGTCGGGACTACGGCAAGCGCATTAAAGATCGGTATTGCGGGGCTTTTTTTCTATCGATATATTAAGCCGTTTCTGCCTGAAAATAGATCTACCGTGTATGTAGGTGCGGTGTATACTGCGGTAATGATCTTTTTTAAATTTTGCCCTTATGAATTCCATGCGGAAACCTGTTTTGCGGTCAGCATTGCCGCTGGGTTTCTTGCGATGTGCATACTGGACGACCACAATACGAAACAAAAGATATTCTTATCCATGACCTGGTTTTTGCTGGAATGGATGACTTGGGGCTTTACGCTGATCCCATGGGGATACTTGTATAAAGCGCTGATCCTGGCGCCTGGGATGATGGAGCGCCGCGTAATGCAGTTTGTATTCTTTGTGCTGGTGCAGTGCGGGTACCTGGCGTTAAATTATATATTCTTTTCGGTATTTATTAAGATTATGCACAAAGCTTTTCAAAACAAACAGGAAATTATGTCCGGGAAGGAGCTTGTGCTTATGCTTGCCCCGTCCATATCTATGTTTACCGGATACCGATGGCTGCATTTTGCTTCTGATGTATATGAAAAAGATACCGGCGTATACCTTGAGGATATCCATCCGAAATATGTTCTGCTGCAGGCACTGTATATGGCGATCTCCTATGCTTCGATTCTAACGGCAGTCGTTTCTTACCAGCAGATCAAAGACAGTCAGCGCAGGGAAAAGCAAGACGCTGTATTGACAAGGCAGATGGAGGATATGAAAAAATACATCCGGGAAGTGGAACATTTATACGTTGATATCCGCAGCATGAAGCATGACATGGGAAATCATGTTATGATACTGGAAAATTTGTATGCCGGCCAGCGGGAACACCAACAGGAAACCGGAGAGTATCTGGCGCAATTAAAATACCGCGTGCAGAAGGTTGCGGAGGAGCTATGCACCGGGAACCCTGTTACGGACGTTATATTGCGGGAAAAGCAAAAAGAGGCCAAGGAAAAGGGGATTGCATTTGAATGCCAGTTCCACTATCCGCAAAATACAGATATAGGTTCTTTTGATATTGGGATTGTGTTAAGCAATGCCTGCAACAACGCCATAGAGGCCGCCGTAAAATGCCACCAGCCGTATATCTGCATTTCTTCCTATTATAAAAGGAATATATTTATATTGGATATCAAAAACAGCGCAGATGGATGGAAAATTCCGAACCCGGAGACCGGCATCCCACCGACGGAGAAAACAGGGGGAGAGCATGGCTTTGGGCTAATCAATATCCGGAATGTGGCGCGTAAGTATTGCGGCGATATTGATATCCGTCAGGACGGGAAAGAATTTGGATTGTATGTGATGTTCCAATTGCAGCGAAGATAGCCCATTCACTACGAAAAAGAACCGCTTCACAACAAAAGCCTGTTTTTTCGCGTGGTCCTGCCGAAATAGGTTATAGCGTTCTAGAGCGTGTTTGAAAAATCATTCCCGCAATCTGCACTCCCCATTTTGCGGAGAATTTATCCCAAATTTAGTCAACATAGCCCGCTATGCCTCCTAAATTTGGGATAGATTCTCCACAAAATGGGAAGCACATCTTACGGAAAGCATTTTTCAAACACGCTCTAGAATAGGATTTTCTTTAGAAAATTCTTCTACCGTAGTGTAAGGAGGTACAAAGCATGAGAATTAACGGTATGAACAGTACAAACCAACTTCCAGCAGCGCCCGCGAACAACCAGCTGACGGACGCCTACAGCAAAAACCTGCAAAATCAGATTGAAAATGCAAAAAAGAGGCTGCAGGAACTGTCAACCAATACCGAGATGCCGCCGGAAGAAAAAATGAAAAAGCGCCAGGAAATTACAAAAGAGATCAATGACCTGCAAAACCAGCTCAGACAGCATGAAATAGAATTGCGCAATCAGGCGCAGCAGCAAAAAGAAGCGGCAAAAGATCAAAACGCGCAAGGCGACAGGCAGGCAAAAGAAGAAAAAGGCAACGCCGGGCTTTCCGGGGAACATATGCAGGCGCTGGTTATGGCGGACAGCTCCATGAAGCAGGCGCAGGTGCATGGAAAGGTAAAGACGGAAATGGAAGGCCGCGCAGGCGTATTGTCAGCCGAAATCAAGCAGGACCGAGGCAAGGGGCTGGATACAAGCGCAAAGGAATCCGCACTGGCGGAGCTTGAACAGAAAGCGGCAGATGAAGCAGGCGCGCAGATTGGGATATTGGCGGAGGCAGGCAGAAAGCTGCAGGAGGCATCCAAGTCGCAGCAGACAGGAAACAGTGAACCATCGGAGCGCAAAGACGAGGATGTCACCGCGAAAGCAGCGGGCCGCGCAGAGCAGGAACAAAGCGCAGAGGAGAAGAAAGCAGCGGGCCGCGCAGAGCAGTCAGCCGCAGCAGGGCAGGAGCAAAGCGCAGAGGAAAAGAAAGCAGCAGGCGGCGCAGGGCAGCCAGCCGCAGCAGGGCAAGAACAAAGCGCAGGGGAAAAGAAAGCAGCGGGCCGCGCAGAGCAGTCAGCCGCAGCAGGGCAGGAGCAAAGCGCAGAGGAAAAACATCCGTCTGGGGCCGGACAGGAGCCAATTCCAGGCGGCAAGCATCCATCAGTAGCCGGACAGGAGCCAATCCCAGGCGGCAAGCATCCATCAGTAGCAGCACAAGCACGAAATGAAACTATTCAGAAAGTCAGAACGCAGCGGGAAGAAGACGCAAAAGGCAGAGAAGAAAGTACAGGCGGGGCAGGAAAATCTACCTATTTATATCAACCAATTGACATCCGCTTGTAACAGAAAGAACCTGCAGCAAGCCATTTGAACGAATGGCCTGCTGCAGGTTTTTGTTGTTAAGATGTTTATATATTTAGGTTATTTACATATAGGCGGGGAGCCGGAGGGTTCACACTGCATGGCATTTATTGTATGCCACGGTTTACATAATGCATGGTTTTCCTTAAATTAATTATAAACAGTATAAAACAGTTGACAACAGTTAAATACTGTTCTATACTGTTTATAGAACGGGAGGGATGAAGGTGAAGCTGATTATTCATAATTCCTCGATGCAGCCAATCTACGAACAAATCAGTTCACAGATAAAAGCAAATATTATGAACGGGGAATTAAAAGAACAAACGATGCTTCCATCTGTCCGTACGCTGGCAAAAGAATTAAGGGTCAGCGCGCTGACGGTCAAGAAGGCATATGATACCTTGGATGAGGAAGGGTTTATCGTTACTGTGCATGGGAAGGGAAGTTTTGTGACGCTTGCGAACCAGGGGGTAATGCTGGAAGAAAAGAAGAAAGAGGTAGAAGCCGACCTGGAAATGGCGATCCGAAAGGGCAGAAGCTGCGGAATGACCGACCAGGAAATTACCGAATTATTCAATATTGTGCTGGAGGATTAACGATATGCTAAAATTAGAGAACGTGAAAAAAAGCTATAGGGAATTTACGCTGGACTGCTCCTTGGAGGTGAAGCCAGGCTGTGTCACAGGGCTGATCGGACAAAACGGCGCGGGAAAGAGCACGGCGTTTAAGCTGCTGCTTGGCTTGATTAGCAGCGATGGCGGCAGGATCGAGATTTTTGGGAAACCGGCCAACCAGCTCGGGCGGCAGGATAAAGAAAATATCGGCGTCGTTTTGGCGGAATCCGGGTTTAGCGGCTACCTCTCCATTCAGGACCTGCTGCCGGTTATGCAAGGGATGTACACCCATTTCCACCGGGAAGAATTTAAACAAAAGTGTATGGAATTTGGACTGCCGTTAAAGACGAAGATCAAAGAATTTTCGACCGGTATGAAACAAAAGCTGCAGGTGCTTGCCGCTATCTCCCATGAAGCAAGGCTATTAGTGCTCGATGAGCCGACGGCAGGGCTGGACGTTGTGGCTAGGGACGGGCTGCTGGACCTGCTGCGGGAATATATGGAGCGCGAAGGGCGTTCGGTACTAATTAGTTCCCATATATCCAGCGACTTGGAAGGGTTTTGCGACGATATTTATATGATCGACCACGGAAAGATCGTGATGCATGAGGAAACAGACGTATTGCTCAGCGACTACGGGCTGCTTAAGCTTACGGATGAACAGTACCGCAGCCTAGAGAAGCAGTATATACTGCGCTATAAAACAGAGACGTTTGGCTATAGCTGCCTGACCAGCCAAAAACAGTTCTATTTAGAAAATTATCCGCAGATTACGATAGAAAAAGGCAGTATCGACGAAGTGCTGACAATGATGATTCAGGGGAGGGGCGTATGAAAGGATTATTAATCAAGGATATGATGCTGATAAAGAACAAAAAGTCCATTTTGCTAATTATTATTTTCATGGAGATTATCTTTTTGAAGATGGGCGAGGAGCTAAGCTTTATCGTCGGCTATAGCGCGGCTGTATTGTCGATCCTTATTATCAGCACGATCAGCTACGATGAGTTTGACAATGGATATGGGTATTTATTTACCCTGCCGATCAGCCGTAGCGGCTATGTGCTGGAGAAATATTTGCTGTGCGTGCTTAACGTATGCGTGCTGCTTGTACTTGGGGAAGCCATTTGCGCCTTCGCGCCGGTATTCAATGCTGCGGCATACGCGGACATGGAGTTGGAGTTTGGAATGCTCCAGACAGCGCTTACGGTGCTGCTTGCCGCGGCATTGGTACAGTCGGTTATCATACCGATGCAGATCAAGTTTGGCGCGGAAAAAAGCAGGATTGTATTGATTATTGTAATGGGGTGCGCGGCTATTGGCGCGTTTTGTGTAGGACATATATTGGATACTTTGCAGCTAGACTTTTCTGGAATGGTACAGTGGCTGAACCAGGCAAGCACGTCTACTGTGGTAGCGGCGGTGTGCATCGCGTCGATTGTAATGTTGGCAGTATCGTGCGGTTTGTCGATTCTGATTATGAAGAAAAAACAATTTTAGCGCGTGTTTGAAAATTGCATAGGTTGTGCTATAATAGGATGGCGTTGCAAGGACGCACCGCAGCACGCGAAAGCCGGGCGGCAAGACCTTTTTTGCGGCCCGGTTTTGGTAAGTTGGTTTCATTTGTATCAGGAAAGAGTGGAATAAATATATGAAAGCATTGGTTATCGCAGAAAAGCCGAGCGTAGGCAGGGATATTGCCCGGGTGCTTGGCTGCAGCAGCGGAGGGAACGGATTTCTGGAAGGGAAGGATTATGTCGTAACCTGGGCGCTCGGGCATCTGGTGGAGCTCAAAGACCCGGAAAGCTACGGGGAGCAGTGGAAAACCTGGAATATGGAGACGCTGCCCATGCTGCCGGAAAACCTGGAAATCCAGGTGATCCCTAAGACGGCAAAACAGTATAAAACGGTAAAAAGCCAGATGTGCCGCAAAGATATCGGTACGATTATTATCGCAACCGACGCCGGGCGCGAGGGGGAGCTGGTCGCCCGCTGGATTATCAAAAAATCTGGGGTGCGAAAGCCGATGAAGCGCCTGTGGATATCTTCTGTAACAGACCGTGCGATCCGCCAGGGGTTCGACCATTTAAAAGACGCCAAACAGTACGAGAAGCTGTATGAAGCGGCTGTGGCGAGGGCGGAAGCGGACTGGCTCGTGGGGCTGAACGCGACCCGGGCGCTGACCGTAAAGCATAACGCACAGCTATCTTGCGGCCGGGTACAGACGCCGACCCTTGCTATGATCGCAAAACGGGAGGCACAGATCAGGTCATTTCAGCCGAAATCGTATTACCACCTGAAAGTAAAAGGGGGCGGCGTATATTGGATATGGAAGCCAAAGGAAAATGCCGCCGTCTATGTAAAAGATACGGTGCGCCGGGTGTTGGAACAGACGGTAAATAGCGAGGGGATTGTGGTAGAAGTCAAAAAGAAGCGGCAAAAATCCTATGCGCCGCTATTGTATGACCTGACATCCCTGCAGCAGGACGCAAACCGGATGTTTGGATTTTCCGCAAAGCAGACGCTGGACTATATGCAGCGCCTTTACGAGCACCATAAGGCGGTCACCTACCCAAGGACGGATTCCCGCTATCTGACCCAGGACTTGGTAGAAACGCTGCCGGAACGGGTGCGGGCGTGCCGTTACGGCGGCTACAGCCGTATCTGCGGCCAGCTGTTAAAAGAAACGATCAAAGCAAACCCGTCTTTTGTCAATAACAGCAAAGTTTCCGACCACCACGCTATTATCCCGACCGAGCAGCCAATATCGTTCCATGGGCTGGAATATGGCGAGCGCAAAATATACGAACTGGTTGTTTCGCGTTTCCTTGCCGTGCTGCTCCCGCCATGTGAATATGAACAGACGGAGGTAACCGTGGACTGCAAAGGGGAGCGGTTTGTTGTCAAAGGAAAGACCGTACACAAACGCGGATGGCAGGAGATCAAAAAAATCCAGGAAGACGCAGGCATCCTTCCAGAGGAGGACGCAGGCAGCGACAGCCCGCAGGACGGCCCCGAAAACGGGGACGAAACGGAACTTCCGGAATTTGTAAAAGGGCAGCAGATCCAGTTTCGCGAAGGGAAAATTACGGAAGGAAAGACAAAACCGCCGCTGCCGTTTACCGAAGCGACGCTCCTTGCGGCTATGGAAAATCCTGTAAAATATATGGAAGGCGCCAGCCAGTCGCTGAAAAAAACGCTTGGCGAGACGGGAGGGCTTGGGACTGTCGCTACCCGCGCGGACATTATCGAGAAGCTGTTCAACAGCTTTATGCTTGAAAAAAAAGACCAGTATATCCATTTAACGTCCAAAGGCAGGCAGGTGCTGGAGCTTGCGCCCGAAGGGCTGACCTCGCCGGAGCTGACGGCCCGCTGGGAGCAGCAGCTGGCGGATATTGCGAAAGGGGCCGCGCGCAAAAAAGACTTTGAAGCGCAAATCCGGGCGTATACGGCGGACATTGTAGGGGATATCGCAGCCTCTTCCAAAGTATACCGCCATGACAACCTGACCAGTAAAAAATGTCCGGATTGTGGAAAACTGCTCTTAGAAGTCAACCACAAAAACGGGCGCATGCTGGTATGCCAAGACCGTTCCTGCGGCTACCGCAAAACCTTGTCCCGCACGACAAACGCCCGCTGCCCGCAGTGCCATAAAAAGATGGAACTTATCGGGGAAGGGGAAGACCGGCGTTTTGTCTGCGCATGCGGCTACCGTGAAAAATTATCCGCTTTTGAGAAACGGAAAAAAGAAAGCGGGGGCGGCGTATCCAAAAAAGAGGTTTCGAAATATATGAATAAAATGAAGCAGGAG
This sequence comes from uncultured Lachnospiraceae bacterium, assembly GCA_949457475.1. Lineage (GTDB taxonomy): Bacteria > Bacillota > Clostridia > Lachnospirales > Lachnospiraceae > Eubacterium_J. The sequence continues at coordinate 3,477 of CASUON010000074.1, read as the reverse complement.
GCAAAGGAGCCTTTGAATAATGCATTTGCAAGCGCGTTTGCGAAATTGAAGCTGTAGGAGGGGGCGGCCGCGCACGAAATTGCTGAATCCAGATTCTTTGATGCCAGCGCCGTCTGAAGGAAAGTTGCCTACTGCCGGCGCTGGCTGCATCCAGATTTTCTGTATGCCAGCGCTGGCGGAAGAAAGATTGACTACCCGCTGGCGCTGGCTGCATCCTGATTCTTTGCGTGCCCGCGATTATTTATGTACGTTCCTTTTTTTGTACAGGATAAAAAGAAGGATCGCCGCTAACACGGCTGCGCCAACAAACGGGATGGCGGATTGCCCGGAATCAGATGACTGCGCCCCGATATCCGCTTTGGCGTCGGCTTTGGCGTCAGACTGCGTATCGCTGCCGGTATCAAGGACTGTGTTCTGGCTGGCGTCGGACACCGTATTTGATTCCGATGCATTTGATTCCGATGAATTCCCATTTGGTTTGTTTTGTGCTGTTGCAGTTTCCTCAGCGGTCAGTTTCCAGACTTGCGTGCCATAAAAAGGGTTTGCCGTACCTACATATAAGCCGTCGTCGGTAATCCCAAACGCCCGGCAGCCATGGTTGTACGGGTCGCCGAATCCATTGTCGGTAATTTTCGTAAAATGCGCGCCGTCATCCGTTACATACAGGTCGAATCCAAATACCGCCTGGTCTAGGTATTCGGCGCAGGTATAGGCGCTGTCCGGTACCGCACCCTTTTTACCTGTCAATTTGGCTACGTATTTATCTACTTTTTTCTTCCACTTATCAGAAACGTTTTCATCGTTCATATATTCGTCCAGGGGGAGTAAAAAGCTGCTTGCGTCATAGGTGCCTACATAAAGTTTCCCGTCGTGGACGACCATTTTCCAGACATATTGGTTTTCCTTATTTCCAAATCCGGAGGAAAGGCCGGAGATGCTGCCTTGTGGAAACATTTTGTCCGCGTCGCCGACAACCAGCTCAATATTTTCGTCCTGGTCCATCCGGTACAGGTTAATGGACTGCTCGAAATTCAAGTTCATAAATGTGAAATCATTATCAAACAGCATCCGTTCTACGGCAATCTCTTCGTCATTATATTCCCCGATATACAAATAGCCGTCAAATGCGATGAGGTTGGCGGCGCCGCTTCTGGTACGTTCAGGGTCAATGCCGAACGTATATTTTGCACCGTCCTTTTTCATATCCCCGGCTACGCTGGCCCATTTCCAAGTGCCATCTTCCTGCAAATCGCCGCGTACAAGTGCGAAGGACTGCATCGTATTTTTATCCGGCGCGTTTTTTGGCGTACCAGTGCAAATAGATACATAGAGGCTTTTGCCATATTGCGTCATGTCGAAAATAGAACCGCCGTAAATGCTGTCGTTATAGTGATATGCCGGGTAGCCAAACAGCTCTTTGTCTGTTGCGATTACTTGAAAGGAATCCTGGTCTGTAGGGTTGTCAGATTCGCAGATAACAGCGCCTTTTGTGTTGATGCAGCTTACAATCAGCTTATCTTCGTATACGCACATGCCGCGGATTCCTACAGAAAGGCCCTGTTTGTATGCGGCCATGTATTCGTCCAGGGTCATGCCTGCATAGACTTGTTTGCATTCGTCTGTTTTTGGGTCAACCTGGTAAATGCAGGGGATCGTATTGACAGCGCCGCAGAAGTAAAGCTTGTCTTTGAATACAACCGCGTTGCGGAAGATCGTATTTTGATTGGTCAGCTCTTTCGACATCAAAATTTTTACGTCCCCGGTTTTTACGTTCAGCTTGAGTAAAATCCCAAGCGCATCGACGCCGTCTTCTTCCCCGGTATACATGTGGCCGTGATAATAAGTGTCCAGCGCTTTTTGCATGACTTCATCATCGTAATTATGGCCCAGGTTCATTTTCATAAACTGCAACGTAGTCGTCCACGCCCCGTAGCAGGTGCCAATGTACATATAGTCGCCGTAACCGATCGACCCCCAGGAGTAGTTCTGCCCCCGGTCGCCATTCCCGTTTTCCAGATTTGCAGCCAGCGTCCCGTTTCCTGTATAATCAACAACCCCGTCCGGCTGCATGACGCCTGTTTTAGGATGTGAAATCTTTTGAGCCGTATAGCCGTTTCCAGAATCGTAAATAACCGGCTTATCCGCGGGCTCTGCATGAATTGCCAAAACAGGGCAGGCGGCCATAGCAAGAGAAAGCGATAAACTAGCCAAAGTTTTTTTTAATGTGTTTCCCAGTTTTTTTCCGGATTGTATTCCTGTCCGTGTTCCTAGTTTTATAATCTGCTTCATAAATGGGCATCTCCTTTTTATTTTACAGTATATAAATCTTGATCCGAGGATTCAATAGAGCGGGCATAAGATGCAAAGAAATGATGCAAGATGTCTTTTCATACAACCTTTATGATTGGTTTAAATAATATTTGATACAATTATTATAGCGTATGCAGTTGAGGGTATAAGCTGATTCAGTTGCTAATGCACGGTAAACGCACGTCTTTGTGGGTTCCATCTTCCTCTTCCCGCCGTACCGAAAACGTACCGGATAAAAATGTGCGTGTATTTACTTGTATGCATAACAGAATCATAGTAAAAAACTGTAAAGCAGTCTTGCGGGTAAAAAAGGAACAGATAATAAATTCCCAAAAAGAAAAAGCCCTGTAAATCCATGAATGATTTACAAGGTTTCCCAAGGGTTAAATGCGGAAGATGGGACTTGAACCCACACGAGCGCATTGCCCACAAGATCCTTAGTCTTGCTCGTCTGCCAGTTCCGACACTTCCGCATTTATCGTTGGATTTTACTTCTCTCGACGACCTGTATATAATAACATACAGTTGGCAGGCTGTCAATATATAATATAAAAAATTATACGCCTTTCGAATGCAAAATCTTCTGCAACGTTTCCATTAGCTGCGACACATCGATAGGCTTTGCTACATGTCCGTTCATGCCGGCGTCCAGCGCTAGCTGTTTGTCTTCTTCGAAAGCATTCGCTGTCATTGCGACGATTGGAATCGCGGATTTTACCGGGTCTTCCAGCGCGCGGATTGCCCTTGCGGCGTCATATCCGTTCATGACAGCCATTTGGATATCCATTAGTATCAAGTCGTAAGTATCCGCGGGCATTTGTTTCATTGTATCGACCGCTACCGTGCCGTCATTTGCGATATCGATGGAAAAGCCGGATTCTTCTAAAATGGCTTTTGCGATTTCCTGGTTGATCTCATTGTCTTCGACTAGGAGGATGTGCCTGCCGGTAAATAGTTCCTCGGGGGCCGGTTCCTCCACGGGCGTTTTGCACGCTGAAAACGGCGCTGTTAGAACCTGATGGAGCTCGGACAAAAAGATTGGTTTGGAGCAAAATGACGTTACACCGGCTTCTTTGGCCTCTTCTTCAATATCCGTCCAGTCGTATGCCGTTAAAATGACGATCGTAGGCAGCGTGCCGATGACTTTACGTATCCTGCGGACAATTT
>CASUON010000073.1 GCA_949457475.1 uncultured Lachnospiraceae bacterium | reverse complement strand
CATCCGTGAAATGGCCGCGGGGATCGAATAACGCCGGATATGTCCGGCTGACAGCCAGTATGACTGGGCTGCGGGCATCCGTGAAATGGCCGCGGGGATCGAATAACGCCGGATGCGGCCGCCGTACAATTGATATGGAAATGAAACTGAAATGAAATTTGGAAGAAACGAAAACAGTAAGGAGGTTAATATGAAAACATTTATGGACAAGCTGTTCAAGGGCATAGACTATTTCACCGGCATCTTGACGGGGCTGATGGTATTGTTCGTGTTCTTAAACGTTATGCTTCGTATTTGCTTTGATTCTGGCCTTACATGGTCGGAAGAACTGTCGCGCTACCTGTTTGTATTTGTTACCTATATCGGCGCGATCAGCGCTATGCGCGTCAACGGGCATATGATTGTAGATATGCTGATTTCCAAAGTCAACCCCAAAATCCAGATGCTCCTGTACGTAGTGTCCCAGTCGCTCGTCGCAATTTTAATGGGCATTTTAGTGCACGGCTCTTTTAAAATGGTTATGCAAAATACAGCGTCCCGCACGGCGGCGCTTGGCATTTCCTACGCCCTGTTATACAGCGCCGGCATTATAACCGGAGTTTCCATCGCGATTATCGCAGTTACAAATATTATCCATGCCATAACGCATCCTTCCGAAATATCCCAGATCGTCTCTTCCGGGGGCGCGGACGATGATGCGGCTGTGGCGCAATCGCCGCAAGATAACCAAGGCGACGACGACGGCAAAGGAGGATCGGTATTATGACACTTGTGGTATTTTTAATTTCCCTGATCGGCGGCATCCTAATCGGCCTGCCAATCTGCTTTTCGCTGCTGTTTAGCGGCGTATGCATGATGCTGTTCCTAAACGGCTTTAACTCGCAGATTCTGTCGCAAAACCTGTTCTCAGGCGCGGATTCCTTTTCCATGATGGCGGTTCCGTTTTTCGTCCTGACCGGCGAACTGATGAACCGGGGCGGCATTACCAAACGGATCGTCAACTTTGCAAACGCAGTCGTCGGCCATGTGCGGGGCGGACTTGGCTATGTATCCATACTGGCTATCCTGCTGTTCGCCAGCATTATGGGCTCTGCCGTAGCATCGACTGCGGCCCTGGGCGCTATCCTGATCCCAATGATGGTACGCGCAGGCTACAACCGCGATAAGAGCACCGCGCTTGTTGCGGCCGGAAATATCCTCTCCCCGATTATGCCTCCATCCGTGCCGATGATTATTTTCGGCGTGCAGGCAGGCGTATCCGTAACCAAACTGTTTATGGGCGGCATTGCCCCGGCGGTATACCTTTCGGCGGCGCTTTGCGCAGTCTGGTTTGTCATCGCCAAAAAGGGCAACCTGCCGACAGCGCCGCGCCAGGGCATAAGGGAAATCGGAAAAGCGATGATCGACGGCCTTTGGGCGCTGCTGCTCCCTTTGTTGATCCTGTTCGGGCTGCGCAGCGGCAAATTCACCGCTACCGAAGCGGGCGTTATCTGCGTTGCTTACGCGTTAATCGTCGGCATTTTTATCTACCGTGAATTTAAAATCTCGATGCTGATGGACTGCCTGGTATCGGCCGCGAAATCCTCATCCATCATTATGTTCCTCGCTGCCGCCGCAATGGTGTCTTCGTGGATGATGACGGTTGCAAACATCCCGGCGACTGTGACGACGCTGCTCTCGCCGTTCCTTTCCAGCCCGACCCTGCTGATGCTTGTCATCTGCCTGCTGGTACTGCTGGTCGGCACGTCGATGGACGTAACGCCAACGATTATGATCTTAACCCCTGTGCTCCTGCCGGCAATTAAAACCGCGGGCATCGACCCAGCATATTTTGGCGTTGTATTTATCATTGTCACAGTCATGGGGCTGCTGACCCCGCCGGTCGGCACAGTTCTAAACGTAGCGTGCAGCGCGGGGCGCATTAATATGGAACGTATTGTAAAGGCAATCTGGCCGTTTTTAATCGCGGAGGCCGCCATTATCCTACTGATGGTATTCTTCCCGCAGATTGTAACAATCCCGATGAACTTCTTCTCGGGCGGCTAAATCTAATTTGACTTTCAGAAATAGCTTTGCATCTTTTGATAGGCAGCGACATATGTTGCATATCCAGCAAACCATTCGCTGCCCTATCTGTTTTATAATAGCAAGAAAAAATGGAAAGCTGTGTGCAACATCAAACACAAATGGAAATGCAAGATGGAAACACAAGAAGCAAACACAAGATGGAAACACAAGAAGCAAACGCAAGATAAAAACACGAAAGGGAAACACAACATTGAAAATGGAGGGAAAACATATGCAAATGACATTTCGCTGGTATGGGGAAGGCAACGACTCTGTAACTTTGGAACAAATCCGCCAGATTCCGGGCGTCGAAGGCATTGTCTGGGCGCTGCACCACAAGCAGCCGGGCGAGGTCTGGGAGCCGGAAGAAATCGCGGCAGAAGCTGCGCGGATCGAACGCGCCGGCTTCAATATCGACGTCGTAGAATCGGTCAACGTCCATGACGATATCAAGATCGGGCGGGCGTCCCGCGACAAATACATCGAAAACTACAAAACGACCCTGTATAACCTTGCAGACGCAGGCGTAAAAGTCGTTACCTACAATTTCATGCCGGTATTCGACTGGACGCGCACCGATTTGTTCCACCCGCTCCCGGACGGTTCGACCGCCTTGTTTTACCAAAAAGACCTGATCCGCGAAGACCCGATGGAAATGGCAAATTACATCCTGGAAGGCTGCAAAGGCTATACCATGCCAGGCTGGGAGCCGGAACGCATGGCAAGGCTGCGCGAACTGTTTGACGATTACGCCCCGGTCACGAAAGAAAAGCTTTGGGAAAACCTGAAATACTTCCTCGACGCGCTGATGCCTGTCTGCGAAGAAACCGGCATTAAAATGGCTATCCACCAGGACGACCCGCCATGGGACATTTTCGGGCTGCCGCGCCTTTTAGTAGACAAGGAATCCATTGGGCGGTTTTTGAAGATGGTCGACCATCCGAATAACTGCTTGTGCTTATGCTCCGGTTCCCTCAGCGCGAACCCAAAAAACAACACGGCGGACATTGTACGCACCTATGCCGACCGCATTGCGTTCGCGCACATCCGAAACGTCAAGCACTTTGAAAACGGCGATTTCAGCGAAGCGTCCCACCGCGACTGCGACGGGGGCACAGGCATCCTTGACATTGTAAAGGCATACCACGACTGCGGCTTTACCGGCTATATCCGCCCGGACCACGGGCGGCATATCTGGGGCGAACAGTGCCGCCCGGGATATGGCCTGTACGACCGCGCGCTGGGCGTTATGTATCTGTTAGGCGCATGGGATATGTTAGACAAAACAGAAGGGAAGGTAAAAAAAGATGCAGCTGAATTATAAATTATTAGAAAACCCGCAGGAGTTAAAAAGTTACCGCCTGCCGCAGTACGACCCTGCGGCAATCGCGGAACATACGAAACAGAAACCGCAGTGGATGCACTATGGCGCAGGCAATATTTTCCGGATATTTCCGGCCGTACTCTGCCAGCGCCTGATCGAGCAAGGCCTGATGGACACCGGCATTGTCTGCTGCGAAAGCTACGACGAGGAAGTAATCACCCGCTGTTTCCGGCCTTTTGACAACCTCTCCATTGCGGTCACCTTAAACGCCGACGGCAGCATGGACAAGGAGATTGTCGGATCGATGGCCGAGAGCTTGACCATGCTGCATGACATCGCCCGTATCCGTGAAATTTTCGAAAACCCGTCGCTCCAGATGGTTTCCTTTACGATCACAGAAAAAGGCTACGCCATCCGCAACGCGCAGGATGAAGTCATCCCGGCCGTTGCGCACGATATGGAAAACGGCCCAAAAGGCTGCAAGCATTTCATGTCGCAGCTAACGGCGTTATGCGTCGACCGTTACCACGCCTGCAATACGCCGCTTGCGCTGGTTTCCATGGACAACTGCTCCCACAATGGTGAAAAGCTGCAAAACGCAGTGCTGGAAATCGCCGGGGCATGGCGAGAAAACCACAAGATCAGCGACGGCGCCTATGAATATTTGTCCAAAAACGTAGCCTTTCCATGGTCCATGATCGACAAGATCACGCCGCGCCCGGACGAAAAAGTTGAAAAACAGCTGGCGGCTGACGGATTTGAACATATCTCGCCATTCGTAACTGCCAAAAACACCTATACCGCCGCTTTTGTCAATGCCGAAAAGCCGCAGTACCTAGTTGTAGAAGACCTGTTCCCAAACGGCCGCCCGCCGCTGGAACAAGCAGGCGTCTACCTGACTGACCGCGACACGGTAAACCGCACCGAACGCATGAAAGTCACTACATGCTTAAACCCGCTGCATACCGCTATGAGCGTATACGGCTGTATGCTTGGGTACACGCTGATTTCAAAAGAAATGGACGATGCGGATATCGTCTCCCTGATTCGGACACTGGGCTACAAAGAAGGCCTGCCGGTCGTTACCGACCCTGGCATCCTAAGCCCGCAAGATTTTATTGATGAAGTCATCGAACAGCGCCTCCCGAACCCGTTTATGCCGGACGCGCCGCAGCGTATTGCGACCGATACGTCCCTGAAAGTCGGCATCCGTTTTGGTGAAACGATCAAAAGCTACGTCGCCGAAAAACGCAGCTTGGACGATCTGGCCGCGCTGCCGCTGGCAATCGCAGGCTGGCTGCGCTACCTGCTGGCCGTCGACGACGACCTCAAGCCGATGGAAGTATCCTCCGACCCGATGAAAGACGAACTGCAGGCAAAGCTTGCGGGAATTACCGCCGGTAAGCCGGACACCTACCAGGGGCAGCTGCGGGAGATTTTGTCAAATACCGCAATTTTTGGTTCCGACCTTGTTGCCATCGGCCTTGCGGACAAAATCGAGCGCATGTTTGTAGAAGAGCTGGCTGGCGCTGGCGCTGTCCGCGCAACGCTTCGTAAATATTTGCAGCCTTTGACGTAACGTTCATACTTTCCCATAAAGTATGCTACAGATCACGGCCAAATTTGGATGCCTACCCTTGTTGCATTGGGACACTATTGCCTTTGGATTATGTAAAAAATTCAACACAACAGATGGCAAAATGGGCACTGTAATTGCTAAAAATAACAAGCGAGCCAGTACATAAATGTACTGGCTCATTGATATTTTGTATACTAGAGCGAAATCAGAGTAAGGAGCTGCCTGCTTTGCACCACTGCGTCGTTAAAATTTCTAGTCGATGGAACCCTAAAGGGCATGCTATGGGAGGCTAGTTTTAAAATCGCGCCCCGCGGAAAAAACATATGACATTTCGAAATAGCTACCGGATACGGAACTGTCCTATCAAATGATTGAGCGTTTTTGACTGGTCGGACAATTGGTTTGAAATAGATGCGCTCTTTTCCGCAGCGTCCGAATTTGACTGGATGACTTTGGAAACTTCCTTTACCCTCTTTTCCACGGAAGTAATCATTTCCGACTGCTGGGCGCTGGCACGTGCGATCTCGTCCATGTACGTCTTGATGGACTGTATGCATTCGCTAATTACCTGCACAGCGGAAATTGCATGGTTTGTGGATTCCGTACCGGTCTTCATATCCTGAATGGAACGGCCGATCAGCGTGCTGGTATCGCTGGCCGCTTCCGCAGACTTTGACGCAAGGTTTCTAACTTCGTCGGACACTACGGAGAAACCTTTTCCCGCATTGCCGACCCGGGACGCTTCGACCGATGCGTTCAATGCGACGATATTTGTCTGGAACGCAATATCTTCAATTGTCTTTATGATACTTCTGATCTGCGTGGAAGATTCGTCTATATTTTTTGTAGCCAGTTTTAGCTGCTCCATTTTGGTATCAGCCTCAGATGCATATCCCGCCGCACGGTCAACCAGTTCGCTGGCGTCTGCGCAGCGCACGGCGCTGTTTTGAATCTGTTCCGTAATATCCATAATATTGGAAACCAGCCCGTCGATGGAAACCCTCTGCTGCGTAGTCCTTTGGGACAGTTCCTGCGCCCCGGTAGATACCTGGTTGGCACCGCTTTCTACCTGGCTGGCAACCTGCGTAATATCGCACATCACACTGGTCAGGTGCATACGGATGCTTTTCAGGTTTTCTACAAGGACTTTAAAATCGCCGATATAATAGGATTCATTTTCCGCAACGTCCACGGCGATATTGCCGTCCGCCATTTCCCCCAAAATCCTTCCGATATCATCAATGGTCTTTCGCAGGCAGTCGCAAACGTGATGGATGGTCTGCGCAATCATCCCGATTTCATCTTTCCTGCCATAAAATGTTTCCAGTTCCTTATCTACAGACAGCTCCAGATTGCCAAGCCGCCGGATTGCACGTTCCATCACCATTAGCTCCCTGCCTTCCCGATACAAGTTCAACAGTGTGGCCAGGATAATGACAGTCGCGACAACCGCGCACAGCATGCCTACCGTATCGCGCACAACCCCTACTTTTGCATAGACTTCCGCAGCATTGTCATGCACCATAAACACCCAATCCCTGTCTTCTAGGTATTTATATACAACCATCTGGCCTGCGCCACTTTCGTCTTGGTAAGTATAAGTAGCTGCCTGCGTATTTTTCTCCTCTTTAATTATCTGCAAAATTTCCAGATAGCCGCTGTCTGTTGTCTGCGTATTGAGCAGCTCCTCGTTCGGATGATATAAGTACGTCCCCGTCTCTACATTTAAAAATACATATTCACTGTGGGATAACCCCTCAATATTTAGGCCCAGCAATACATCCATAAGGCGGTTTGCATAAACGCCGGCGCCTACGTAGCCAATACATTCCTGCCCTTTAAAAATCGGATAATACATGGAAAGGATCATGCTCCCGGTTCCCGGCGATTTCATAATTCCTAAGTTAGTCAGCTTCGGCTGCGCCAAAATCGTTTCCTGAAACTGGACAAGCGACTCTCCAGTTCTGGTTGTCATCCCGACCGCCCCCTCGGAGGTATGCGTCAGAACATATGTTTCCGGCGTAGCGATATACAACCCCTCAAACGTACCTTTGACCGCAGCGAATGCTTCCGTATACTCCTGGCCCCTTTGCAGCAATACCGGATCATTTGGATGTTCGAGAAGCTCACGGACTTCGCTGCCCAGTGCAAACGCCGCCATATATTCTTCCGCAGAAGCCACATAGTCATTAATAATAGAAGCCCTAGATTCCACGGCGTCCGCCATCTGGTTGGTAATGTCGTTTTCAACCATAGCGGCAACGCTCCTAGACACAATCTGCCACAAAAGCAGCATCCCTAGAAACGTAATTACCGTAGTGATAATGCCAATACGTGCGGCAAGTTTTTGATTGGCAAAGAATTTCATAAACTTCTCCCCCCGTAGATGAATGTATTCGTTCTATTTCATTATGTTGATTATGTGAAAGCACAGATATTTTACCACAAGCTATTTTCTATTTCAAGTTTCCATATTTTAACGGATTTTCCAGAGAATCAGTACCTGCCGCTGAAGCAGAGAAAGCCTTTTGTCTCATTTTCCCATCCCCCGTTGACAAACAATTTTATTGCTGTTACACTTGTTTCATTATAAAATCAAAAAAGGAGCTCACCAGAAATGAAACGAGCACAAAAACGCATACTTATTTTAATTATACTTATCATGATCGCCGCCGTCTGCGGGCGGCTAGCGGTACGGGCAGCGATGAACCTGTTGCTTGGCGGCACGCTGTTTGGAGGGAATTTCCTATGAAAAAAGAAAAGACGGGAGGAAAAGTTATGTGGGGTTTTATCTATGCAGGGGCCTTTCTCGCGACGTTTGCCATCTCCGCCATCGCAAAAATAAAAGTCGACCCGTTTCGTGGAAAATATACAACGCAGCTAGACAGTTCCATGGGCACGATCTATACAGACCTTTCGTATGGCGACAAAGCGGCCAACAAGTTTGACCTCTATGTCCCTGCAGACAACAGCAAAGAGCGCTACGGGCTGGTAGTCTACCTCCATGCAGGCGGCTTCACCAGCGGGGATAAAAGCGGAGACGCGCAGATACTGCAGTGGCTCTGCGCCAAAGGCTATGTAGCGGCGGGCATTAACTATACGTTATTCAGCGAAGAGAACCCGGACGCCAACGTATATACGCAGTCGGTAGAAATCCGCGAGAGCATCCCTTCTGTCATTGCCGAAGCAGAAAAACTGGGATACCGCATTGACAAAATGGCAGTAGCAGGCGGATCTGCCGGCCATACGCTTGCCATGCTATACGCATACCGCGATGCGGCAAGCTCGCCTGTCCCGGTGAAAATGATGTTTGGCGCCGTCGGCCCGTCCTGCTTCTATCTGGAAGACTGGATCAATATGGGATCTGGCCCAAACCATCCCATTGCCGTCGATCCAGACGCTGATTACAGCGGAATGGCAGAGCTGTTTTCCGTTATGGCCGGTAAAAAAATTACAGCGGATATGTTTGAAAGCGGCGCGTATTTAAAACAAGTAAAGGATATTTCCGCAGCTATGTGGATTGACGAGCATTCCGTACCGACCGTATGCGCGTATGGCTCCTGGGACAAAGTACAGCCATTTAGCGCCTCTAAGCGCCTGGAAACCGCCCTGACGCAAAATAATATCCCCCATGAATATATCGTTTTTGAGCATTCTGGCCATGGCCTGCAAAATGACAACGCCCAATACGCAACCTATATGGATCAAGTTTCCGAATACCTGGATACGTACCTGCCGGTCGACGGACCATCCGCTATGTAATCAATCCTAATCGGTTGAGCCGCAACGCGTACGCACGCCGCGCAAATACTCTCGCACCGCTTTCCTGCTCCTTGCGTCAGCCTTGCATCAGATCGCAGCGCGACCTGCACGCCGCGCAAATACTCTCGCACCGCTTTCCTGCTCCTTGCGTCAGCCCTGCATCAGATCGCAGCGCGACCTGCACGCCGCGCAAATACTCTCGCATTGCTTTTCAGGTTCCTGCGTCAGCTCCGCAATAAACGCCACGCTTTTTTGCGGCGTCATACAAAAGGCGGCGTTGCATACCACCCGGGGCGTACATACCCTTAGCAGCCCCGGGAGCATTTCCAATGGAAAACCTTCTTCGCTGCCTGGAAAATGATATGCCGCGACATGCATTTTTGTAGCCTCTAAGACGGTTTTTCGATAAGCGCCATACCCCCGCATCAAAAACTCCGCGGCCAGCGCTTCTAGCATATAGCTTTTCAACAACAGGCCATTGTCCGTATACCGCTCTTGCAATTTATCCACCCCATGGCCCAAAGACAGAACGACCCCTTCGTAAACCGTTTCCGCCGTCGTCCCTAACAGCTGCGTTCCTGCCGCAGGCCTTTGCCTAGTCACTTCCAAAATACCCCTATGCACTTGCTCGGGCAATTCTTCTCCTAACGCAGGCATCTGCTTGGGCAATTCTTCTCCTAACGCAGGCATCTGCTCGGGCAGTTCTTCTCCTGGAGCAGGCACTTGCTCAGGCAATTCTCCTCCTAACGCAGGCATTTGCTCGGGCAATTCTTCTCCGGACGCAGGCGCTTGCTTGGGCGTATTTATTCTTTGTGGCTCTGCCCCGCGCATAAGCAGCTGCGGCATGATATTTTCTGCCCTCTCATAAAATGCCTCGCGGCGCATTAGCGGCAGCATTTCCTCCGCCACCGCCTGCAACTGCGCTTTGTGCGCTTCTCCAAAATGAAATTTTCGATATACGCCTTCCAAAAACTCAGCTGCCAGAAACTGATGGAACAACTCCAAAAAAAATCCCGCCATACCGCGCCACAATACCTTTCCCTGTCTATATATCTGGCTCAATAAAAAAAGCCATTTTCCGCCCGCCGGCTATATGTCTGCTCCAGCATTTTCACATGGGATAAAAACTGTGCGTCGGTAAATGATTTTGCACCGGCCGGGCAGCTGCGCACACAAGCGTGGCATTTGATGCAGACGCCAGTTACAAGCGATTCGTCCGCTACGTCGATGCTGCCCATTGGGCACACAGTTGCGCAAATCCCGCAATGGCTGCATTTATAGCTGTCTGTCACCGGCTTTGCTTTTAAAAATCTCGCGGGCGTGCCGTCTTCTTGCAACGGCGTATAATAATTTCCAACCGGTTGATTCCCCGGAACGGACAGCTTCGTAAACGGTTCCTTTCCGTTCAGCTTTTGCGCCGCTTTCCCGGCAAATGCACAAATTTGCTTCCAGTCATCCGCATCCGGCCTGCCAGCCGCCAGCGTCGCAGAAAAGACATGGCGGCTGACTACGGCCGCCGCTGCCACAGCCCGAAACCCCCGTTCCTCCATCACCAGCTTTAGCTCCATCAATGCATCGTCAAAACTGCGGTTGCCATAGACAGCAACCGGGATAAATGCTGTGCCTTCCCCGCAAAACCCTTTTTCGATATCCGGCAAAACCTTATTCGGAACCCTGCCCGCGTATACCGGAACGCCAAAAACAACCAGCTCATCCTGCCCAAAATGATACGTCTGCCCGCGCTGCTTTTGTTCCGTATAATTGATCTCACAGATTTCCTTTTGCAGCTTTTTTCCAATCTGTCCGGCTATGGTAAGTACAACCTGCTTCGTGCTCCCCGCCGGGCTAAAATAAACGGCCCATATTCTGCTAATTTCCATAATCCAGGCTTCCCCTCTTTTTTAACGTATAAATTTTAACGTATGAATTCTTATTTGGAACTTATTACCAATCAGATAGTTTCCCTCTCTTTAATTATGGCTTTTCACCCTTGCTTTAACCTCGCCACAATAACAAGCCTTCCGTTTTCCTGGGAATATTCGCACGTCGACAGCATTAAAATCCGGTCTTTTTTCCGCAGCGTAACGCCCGTTTCGAAGACTTGGTTGTCCTCTACAAACTGGCAAAGCTCCCGCAGCCCTTTTTTATCTGTATAATTATAAAACTGGTAGTAGCGGAACCCATCTTCATTTTCATTCAAAATACGCGTCTTTAATACAGCCACCGCTTCATATCTGCCCGTTTCGTAAACGGAATCAAACCAAATCTCCCGGTGCGCATCAAAAAAACCTTTATCCAGATACTGCTTCAACGCCCCAAACATATGGCCGTTTTTCATGTTGTGGCCATATATAACAATATTGTCGTCGCGCGGATAGCTGCGGCTGTCCCCGTCCGCAAAAAGCGCCCCTTCGGCAGACGGCGCCCCGGTAAAATCATGGTGCAGATAAAACTCACGGTCGTCTCCAGGCCGCATGACCGGCAGGTCGATTTCCGTATCCGGTATTTTCAGCCATCCAAACAGCTGCGGGTATTCGTCCGCCATTTGCGCGTACTGCGGCAGGATATCCGGCGGTTGCGCCTGCTTGCGCTGCGATTGCCCACCGGATACCTTTGTTTTCGCAAGTGTTGCTGCGCCCGCAAAATCTGCTTCGTCCTGCGCGCTCTGTCCCTTATTTATTTGCGCCTTTTTCGCTTTGCCTTCCCGCGCGGCCGCCGGTAAATAATAGTTCCCGGCCCCAGTTTCTCCATCCGCCTGCGAAATATTTTTTGCCCGGTCTTTCTCTGCCGCCTGCGCCTGCCCGGTTTCCGCCCTCATCTGGCGGGCCTGCCATTCGCTCTGGCGCCTGCCTGCCTCCCCGCATAGCCAGATGCCCATAAAACAGACAAACAATCCGGCCAATACAGGGATCGCCAGTTTTTCAGCTTTTTTTCTGAACCAGCCGCTGAAAGGGTGCACCGTTTTACACTGCGCATCCCTATCATCGGCGTCAGACATCAGCCACGCTGCAACCTGCTCCAGCTGTTCTTTCTCGTTTCTCCCGCTCTCCAAAGCGGCAACATGCAAACACTGGGATTTATGCGCGGTTTTACCAGTTCCCACTTTCTGCTCCAGAACACGCACAAATTCCCTGCCAAGCTCCGTTTTAAAATAAGTTTCCTGGTGCGCTTGTAGACGCGGGAGGAATTTTCGCCATATTTCCTGGTCCCACTGCGGATGCGCGCTTAGAAGCTCCTGGATATGTTCTATGTCTTTTTTTAAATCCTGCCAGCCGATATCCCCTGACTGCGCCGCTACTTGGCCAAGCTGTGCCAAAAACACGCTGCCCAGACGCCTGGACGCCAAATCGGACTGCCGGATAGCCAGCTTTTTACAGTATTCGCCCAGCTGCAGGTGATCCATATGCCGTCCGTTTTCGATTACCTGCTTCATATAGCGTAAAGCTTTTTCTTCAGCTGTCCAGTTCATTTGCATGGTATCCCTCATTTCCAATATTTTCTGACTTCTTCCTCCGATTTTTGTATAGATAAGTTGAACTTTTCTGCCACACGCTGAATCGTATCCTGTAGTGTACAATGGAATTCTCTATAAGTTTCTACAGAACCTTCGATTTTTCCTTCAAGTCTTCCTTCGATTTTTCCTTCAAGTCTTCCTTCCATCCGGCTATCCTTTTTCATTTCCTCAATCGCTGCGCACACATCAACCGCCTCTTGTCCACTGGGATATTTCAATTTTGAATTTGTTGTTATGCGAATCACTTCCGCAGCCAGGCGTTCCAAGTTGCAGAAATTTTTATTTTTTTGCGTCGCTTCTTGCAGTTTCTTCTTATCTTTTGAATATTTGATATATAACAGGACTTCTTTTAGGCTTGACTGAAACTCTTCTATTTCTTCCTCCGGCATGTTTCCCGGCGCAAGCAGATTTTTCTTGTAATCCGGCACATACTGCATAATCTCATCGTCCGTTTCAGAATACATCTCCCGTAAAGTCAACGGCCCATCCCATTTTTCCGCTGAATAAAAAATAGCCAACGTCACTACTGGATTTTTTTCTTTATAATTATAACATTTTGTGCACTGCGTTGCACTATTTTTTTCATTTCCATTCGCTCTTAGTGAATCGCAGGTTATTTTTCACGGGGTGGGGATATCCCTTAAAAATGAGAACTAATAGGTTGTTATCCGGCAGTTAATTCTGGAACAGTTTTTAAGTTTTATGCTACCCGGACGCTGGAACCAGGCCGCAAGCCCTCCCGGATGTTCCAGCTTCGG
>CASUON010000072.1 GCA_949457475.1 uncultured Lachnospiraceae bacterium | reverse complement strand
TCCGGTCCGTCCGGTATGGAATACTTCCGCAGAATGCCTGGGACTTCTTGCATCTCGGAGCGGAACATCCGGACGGGTCTGCTGCCTGGTTCCGGCGTCCGGGATACAAAAATATGCACGGTTTGTTGGATAACAACCTATTATTTTTCATTTTTAAGGGATATCCCCACCCCGTAAAAGGTAATGTTTTTTATGCGCTATCAGTGCTGGCATCGTACACTTGCACTTTACGTAACATACCGGTTGTGTTATGATGTGGAAGATAAAACAACACAATGGAATATTTAGAAAATGGGCCAGATGGAAGAAAACAATTGGAATAGAACAACTGGAATAGAACAACTGGAAGATGCATTAAAGGATAAGGAGAAGTCATATGCCGGCAGAAACAATTAGAAAATTACAAAAACTAATCACCGAATCAGATAATATCGTTTTTTTTGGAGGGGCAGGGGTATCTACGGAAAGCGGGATACCGGATTTTCGCAGCGTCGACGGATTATATAACCAGACGTACGATTATCCGCCGGAGACGATACTTAGCCATTCGTTTTACCTAAGGAAACCGGAGGAATTTTACCGGTTTTACCACGATAAGATGCTCTGCCTTGACGCAAAGCCGAATGCAGCGCATTACAAGCTGGCGCAGCTTGAGCAGGCAGGGAAATTAAAAGCGGTCATTACCCAGAATATCGACGGGCTGCACCAGCTTGCGGGCAGCAAAGAGGTCATGGAGCTCCATGGCAGCGTGCACCGCAATTATTGCAGGAAATGCGCGAAGCAATTCGACGCGCAGTATATGAAAGACCATACAGGGGTACCGCTGTGCGATGCGTGCGGCGGCGATATTAAACCGGACGTTGTGCTGTACGAGGAAGGACTGGATACAAATACAATTCAAAAATCCGTCGCGTATATTTCCAATGCCGATGTATTAATTATTGGCGGGACTTCGCTTGCCGTGTATCCTGCGGCTGGGCTTATTGATTATTACAGGGGGGATAAGCTTGTTTTAATTAATAAGTCGGCGACGCCAATGGACCGGCGCGCAAACCTGCTGATCCAAGGGAGCATAGGGGAAATTTTTGACCAGATTCAGGTTGAATAAATCCATTTAGGAAAAATATTTAGGAAAGGAATAAATACCTGCCATGGACATCCAGGTCGGCGATATTGTAAAATTAAAGAAAAAACACCCGTGCGGCAGTTTTGAATGGGAAGTCCTGCGAACCGGCGCGGATTTTCGGCTCAAATGCGCAGGATGCGGCCATCAGATTATGGTTCCAAGGAAATCTGTAGAAAAAAATGTAAAAAAGATTACAAAGCCACTTGCAAAGGACGGTTAATTGTGGTAACATTAGAAACCGTGATATGACAAATTCCTTGCTTTTTCCGGAATGGAAAGGGCCAGAGACCAAAAGGAGGTACAATTCGCATGAATAAATATGAATTAGCGCTCGTTGTGAATGCTAAAATCGAAGATGATGCGAGAGCGGCAGTAGTTGAAAAGGCAAAAGAGTATATTACACGTGCCAATGGTACTGTTACGGAAGTGGAAGAATGGGGTAAGAAGAGATTGGCTTACGAAATTCAGAAAATGAACGACGGCTTTTTCTACTTTATCCAGTTTGACGCCCCGGCTACTGCGCCAGCGGAAATAGAAAATCATGTTCGTATTATGGATAATGTTCTTCGATTCTTATGCGTTAGAAAAGACGAGGCATAATCGATAAGGAGATCACAGAATGAATAAAGTAATACTTATGGGCCGATTGACCAGGGATCCGGAAGTCCGTTATTCCCAGGGCGAGCAGTCAACAGCGTATGCTAGGTATACATTGGCGGTAGACAGGCGTTTCAATAGAAACAATATGAACGATAACCAGCAGACGGCGGATTTCATAGGGTGCGTCACGTTTGGACGCCAGGCGGAATTTGCGGAGAAGTATTTGCGCAAAGGAATGAAGATTGCGGTTGCAGGGCGTATTCAGACCGGCAGTTATACGAATCAGAGCGGGCAGCGCGTGTATACAACAGATGTTGTTGTAGATGACCAGGAATTTGCAGAGAGTAAAAATGCTGCGGCATCGGCCAATAGTAATGCGGACAACAGTGGATTTGTTCCGGTAGACCGTCCATCGCCAAGTACAGCGGTAGATGGGTTTATGAATATTCCGGACGAGATTGACGAAGAGTTACCATTTAATTAATAGATGCCGGCAGAAATATGCCGGACGATGGCAGGAGGTAATAATCATGGCTTTCAATAGAAATGAAAGAGGCGATGGACCGCGCAGGCGGACAATGCACAGAAGAAAGAAAGTCTGTGTATTTTGCGGCAAAGATAACGTAATTGATTACAAAGACGTAAATAAATTGAAAAGATATATTTCAGAAAGAGGAAAAATCTTACCAAGAAGAATTACTGGAAATTGCGCAAAGCATCAGAGGGCCCTTACCGCAGCAATCAAAAGGGCGCGTCATGTTGCATTAATGCCATATGTACAGGATTGATCTTTAAAAAACCAAGGCCACCGCATGGAAATCCATGGGGTGGTTTTTGTTTCATAAATCAGGTATAAAAAATAAGAGGTGCGATATGGATCCATTGCAATTGGTGGAATTGTTAAAAGGGCATAAAAATTATATTCAGACACACAATTATCCTGACCCAGACGCGATCGCAAGCGCGTATGGGCTTCAGTATTTTTTGAAACAGCACCATGTCGACGCGCAGATTTGTTATGACGGCATTGTGGAAAAGCTAAGTACGAAAAAGATGTTCGATGTATTTGAAATTGAGGTACTGCCGGCAGGGCAGATTGCGGAAATGACGGAAGAAGACTACATTGTAACGGTAGATTCCCAGAAATATAACGCGAACCTGACCGATTTTGTAGGGATGGAAGTAGCCTGTATCGACCATCATCCGACTTATATCGCATGCGAATATGAATATAAAGACGTGCGCCGCGCGGGGGCGTGCGCGACGCTGGTCGCAGAGTACTTTTACAAAACGGCGACGCCGATGAGCGCATCGGTAGCGGCGGCGCTGGCATACGGGATTAAAATGGATACGAACGATTTTATCCGCGGCGTGACGCACTTAGATATCGATATGTTTGCCTATGTATATAAGCAGGCTGATGTGGATAAGATTGGAGTTATGTATAATAATGTCATGGAGCTTGGAGACCTGCAGGCGTATGGCGCGGCGATCGACAATATCCATGTATCCGGCGGCATCGGTTTTACCTGCATTCCATTTGATTGCCCGGATGCCCTGATTGCGATTATTTCGGATTTTATATTGTCTTTGGACGTGGTGGACATCGCAATTGTTTATGCGATACGCAAAGACGGCATAAAATTTTCCGTGCGCAACGAATGCAAGGAGATCGATGCGGGTAGGCTGACACAAAGAACATTAAAAGGGTATGGCAACGGAGGCGGGCACCAGGCAATGGCCGGCGGCTTTATTCCAAGGCAGAACCAGAACAAGCTGGCGCCAGAACTGAAAGAAGCGATTGAATCAGAGTTCAGAAAACAGATCGGGCTGCTCAAACAGGCAGCCAGCAAAAAAAGAAATGAGGCATGACAATGAAAAAAATGACAAAAAAGATTCTTATTTTTATCATCGCCCTGTTATTTATCGGGATTTATTATTACGTCACCCTTCCGGCGGTCAATATCCACTCCGTTGGATTTTGGACGGCGTTAATGGCAGTTATTTTGTTTGTAACATTTATCAGTGTCGTCAGCAAGCTGCGCCGTCCGGCGAAATTGAACGTTGTAGAAAACCAGCCGGTGTCAAAATCCTTAAAAGAGATCAAATCATTTAAAATAGGGATTGGGCTGTTTTTGATCGTACTGGTCATTTACCTTGCGGGCAATATTTTGTCTTCGCCGATTATCAATGCCAGCAGGTATCAAAAACTGCTTAACGTATCCGAAAGCGATTTTACGCAAGATATCCAGCCAGTCAGCTACAATACGATCCCGCTGCTGGATAAAGATTCCGCAACCTTGCTCGGAAACCGCAAGATGGGCAGCATGGTCGATATGGTTTCGCAGTTTGAAGTAGGCAATGACTATACGCAGATCAACTACCTGGATACGCCGGTGCGCGTAACGCCGCTCGTATATGCAAGCGGGATTAAATGGCTGACCAACCACAAAGCGGGTATCCCCGCGTATATCAAAATAGATATGACGACGCAGGATACGGAATGTGTGAAACTGGAACAGACGATCAAATATTCAAAGTCGGAATATTTTAACCGCAACATATACCGCCATTTGAGGTTCCATTACCCGACTGATATATTTGACGACCAGATATTTTTTGAAATCAACGACGAGGGCACCCCGTATTGGGTATGCCCGGTCAGAAAATTTAATATTGGCCTGTTTGGGGGCCATACGGTAGGGAGCGTCGTATTATGCAATGCCGTGACCGGGGAGTGTACGAAATATCCGGTGGAAAACGTCCCGACATGGATTGACAAAGTATATTCCGCAGAGCTGCTGATGCAGTTGTATAATTATCACGGAATATACAAGCACGGATTTTTTAACAGCGTGCTGGGTCAAAAAGACTGCCTAAAAGCGACCGGCGGTTATAATTATATCGCGCTGGACGACGACGTATGGGTATATACGGGCGTTACGTCTGTCAGCGGGGACCAGTCCAACGTAGGCTTTGTCTTGATGAACCAGCGTACGATGGAGACGAAATATTACAAGGTCGAAGGCGCCATCGAAGATTCGGCGATGTCGTCCGCCGAAGGGCAGGTGCAAAACCTCGGCTACCAGGCGACGTTTCCGCTGCTGTTAAATATTTCCAATGAACCGACGTATTTTATGGCGTTAAAAGACGGCGCTGGGCTTGTGAAAAAATACGCGATGGTCAACGTCCATAAATACCAGTGGGTTGCCATTGGCGATACGGTAAAAGACTGTGAAAAAGAATATATGGCGCTTTTGGTGAAAAACGGCATATCGGAAAGCAAGGGCAATGAAAGTCCGTATGAGCAGATTATCGGAGAGATTACGGCGATTGCCCCGGTTACCGTCGAAGGAAATACCCACTATTACGTAGCGCTGGATCACGCGGACGTATTATTTGATGTAGATGTAACAGATACGAAGCTGGTAGATATTATCCGCTACCAAACAGGGGACCAGATTTCATTTACGTATTCTGCAGAAGACGGCGGCCTAAATGTTGTGATGGAAATAACCGGCCTGCCGCCAAAAGGGCGCCCGTAGCGGCGGCCCGGGCAGATATTTAAAGCTCTGCTGTGCAAAAGCTGCTTTTCTTTCGCCGCGTATAATGGTATAATGGATGTGGCCGTACAGCAGAGGACATCTGCATGGGGAGGCCGTGGAGGCAGAAAATGAAAAAAAGCATTAAATTTAAAGGCCGTCTTCGCAAGTTTATCTTTGCCCCGATGTTACTGACTGTTTTGTTGATTCTTATGAATATACCGTTATATTTTTACCGTCGGGAATCAGGATTGGCAGTATCCGTATTCATTGTATTTTACGTTATCGTCGTAAGCCTTAGCTACCGCAGGAATAAGGCGGTATTTGCAAACGAGCTTATTAATTTTGCAATACAGTACGGCACTGTGCAAAAAAAACTGCTGAATGAATTGGACCTGGCCTATGCCATTATTGATTATGATGGAAAGATTTTATGGGTAAACGAGAAATTTACAGAGTTGACCGGGAAAGACAAAAATTACCACAAGTCCATTGCATCCATATTTTCCCATATTACGAAAGAAGTCATCCAGAAAAACCAGGATGACTGCCAGCTGCATGTAGACTGGGGGGAATATGAATTCCGCGTCCTGCTTAAACGGATTGAGTTTTCCAATATTGCGGAGGACAATCCGCTCGTTTCCATAGAAGGCAGCGAGGAATATCTGACCGCACTGTATTTGTACGATGAAACGCAGCTTAATAAATATATCCGGGAAAACGACGACCAGAAGATGGTGGCGGCGCTTGTATACATTGACAATTACGAAGAGGCGTTTAACAGCATCGAAGATGTCAAACGTTCGCTGCTAGCCGCGCTTATCGACCGTAAAATCAATAAATATTTCCTGAATATAGACGGGCTTGTGCGTAAGATTGAAAAGGATAAATATTTTGTAGTGTTCCGCTACATATACTTGTCGCACCTGGAAGAAGATAAGTACAGCCTGTTAGAAGAAGTAAAGACGGTAAAGGTCGGCAATGAGATGGCCATAACGTTAAGTATCGGCATCGGCAGCATGGGGGATACGTACAACCAAAGTTACGACTTTGCCCGAATGG
Organism: uncultured Lachnospiraceae bacterium; assembly: GCA_949457475.1. Classification (GTDB taxonomy): domain Bacteria; phylum Bacillota; class Clostridia; order Lachnospirales; family Lachnospiraceae; genus Eubacterium_J. The sequence continues at coordinate 6,810 of CASUON010000072.1, read as the reverse complement.
CGATCGATTTGGCCTTGGGGCGCGGCGGCGACCAGGTCGTGGTAAAAGAAGGCGAGCGGATTACCTATTTTGGCGGAAACGCCAAGCAGGTAGATAAAAATACACGCGTCAAAGCGCGCGTAAAGGCGCATGCCCTGCGTGAAATGATCGAAAGCCGCGGGCATGTCATCGTAATGGGGCACCATATCGCGGATGTGGATTCATTTGGCGCGGCAATCGGCGTGTACTGCGCGGGGCGCGTACTTGGAAAGAGGGTGCAGATCGTCCTCAATGAAGTAACGACGTCGCTTCGGCCGTTAAAGGAGAATTTTACAGAAGAAAACGGGTACGAACCGGATATGTTTATCGACAGCGAGACGGCAATTGAAGAAACAAACAATAACACGCTCGTGATGGTCGTAGATACAAACCGCCCGAATTACACGGACTGCCCGGAAATCCTAAAGAAGACGAAATCGATCGTTGTATTCGACCATCACAGGCATGGGAGCGAAGTTGTAGAAAATCCGATTTTATCGTATATCGAGCCGTATGCTTCTTCCACCTGTGAAATGATCGCTGAAGTGCTGCAGTATTTTACGGAGAATATCAAGCTGGCCCCTTGTGAAGCAGACGCAATTTACGCGGGCATATTAATAGATACCAATAACTTTATGCAAAAAACAGGCGTGCGCACGTTTGAAGCGGCGGCGTATCTGCGCCGCTGCGGCGCGGAAGTCATCCGGGTGCGCAAGATGCTGCGCAACGATATGGCGGATTATAAAGCGAGGGCCGAAGTCATGCGGTATGCGGAAGTATACCGGGGCGCGTTTGCCATTTCGGTCTGCCCGGCGAAGAAAGTAGAGAGCCCGACCGTAGTCAGCGCGCAGTCGGCAAACGAATTATTGAATATTATCGGGATCAAGGCATCCTTTGTATTGACGGAATATCAAAATAAAATATATATCAGTTCCCGTTCCATTGACGAGATCAATGTACAGCAGATCATGGAACGGCTGGGCGGCGGCGGGCATACAAACATCGCCGGGGCGCAGCTGGCAGACTGCAATATCGAAGAAGCGAAATACAGGGTACGTGAAATTATTGATGAATTAATAGAAAAAGGAGAAATAGGACAATGAAAGTAATTTTGTTGGAAGACGTAAAATCCGTAGGCAAGAAAGGCGAAATTGTAAACGTCAGCGACGCGTACGCGCGCAATATGCTTATTAAGAAAAAACTGGGCGTAGAAGCTACCAGCAAGGCGTTAAACGACTTAAAGCTCCAGAACAAGCACGCGCAGAAAGTGGCGGAAGAGAACCTGGAGGCGGCAAAACAGCTTGCTGAAAATTTAAAGGATAAAAAAGTAGAGGTACGGATGAAGACTGGCGAGGGCGGCAGGACATTTGGATCCGTATCGACAAAAGAAATTGCGGAAGCGGCTAAAAAGCAGCTTGGCCTGGAACTAGATAAAAAGAAAATGCAGCTTGCAGAGCCGATAAAAGCACTTGGGGTTTATGAAGTCCCAGTAAGATTACACCCGCAGGTAACAGCAATGTTAAACGTACATGTCCTTGAAGGCTAGCATATATGGAAGAAGCAATGATTAAGAGGGTCATGCCAAACAGCATTGAAGCGGAGCAGTCCGTGATTGGCTCGATGATTATGGATAACCAGGTAATTATCGCCGCTTCGGAAACGCTTTTGCCGGACGATTTTTATTATAAGCAGTATGCCGTCATCTATGAGTCGATTGTAGAGCTATTAAACCAGGATAAGCCGATTGATTTTATCACATTACAGGAAAAATTGCGGGAAAAAGACGTGCCTCCGGAGATCAGCAGCCTGGAGTACATCAACGACCTGGTCGCTGCCGTCCCGACTTCTGCGAACGCACGGTATTATATCCATATCGTCAAAGAAAAGTCAATGCTGCGCCAGCTGATCCATATTACAGAAAAGATACAAAACGACTGCTACGCTGGCAACGAAGACTTGGAAACCATCTTTGCGGAAACAGAAAAAACGGTTTTCCAGCTGCTTCAAAGCCAGTCTACCGGGGACTTTGTGCCAATTAAACAAATTGTAATGACGGCCTTGGACCGGATTGAAAAAGCGTCCAGGACGCAAGGCAACGTTACTGGCATTGCGACAGGATTTATCGATCTGGATTACCGGATGTCCGGCTTGCAGCCGTCAGACTTGATCCTAATCGCGGCGCGCCCTTCTATGGGGAAGACGGCTTTTGCTTTAAATATCGTGCAGTATGTAGCATTTCATACGAAACTGCCAACTGCGATCTTTAGTTTGGAAATGTCGAAAGAGCAGCTTGTCAACCGCCTGTTTTCCCTGGAATCCAGGGTAGACGCGCAGGTACTGCGCAACGGGAACCTGTCGGATGTGGACTGGGAAAATTTAATAGAAAGCGTCGGCGTTATCGGCCAGTCCCGGCTGATTATTGACGATACGCCGGGTATTTCTATTTCCGAGCTGCGTTCCAAATGCCGCAAGTATAAGCTGGAATATGACTTGGAGCTGATTATTATCGATTACTTGCAGCTAATGTCAGGTTCCGGCAAGAACGATTCCAGGCAGCAGGAAATATCGGAAATTTCCCGTTCCTTAAAGGCGCTTGCGCGCGAGCTGCATGTGCCGGTCATCGCCTTATCGCAGTTAAGCCGCGCGGTAGAGCAGCGTCCAGACCATCGTCCGATGTTATCCGACCTGCGTGAATCCGGGGCGATCGAACAGGACGCGGACGTCGTAATGTTTATCTACCGCGATGATTACTATAATAAAGACACAGAAAATAAAAATGTTGCGGAAATTATTATCGCAAAGCAGAGGAACGGCCCGATCGGCACGGTAGAACTTGTATGGATGCCGCAGTATACAAAGTTTGGAAATATGCAAAAAGGCTGAGGCCGCGTGTGACGTCTTGTTATACGGGCCAATTATGCATCCAGGGCCTGGAAATATGCAAAAAGGCCGAGGCAGCCCATACAAAAAGTTATTTGCATGATTGTAAGAAAAGGTTGATTTTCCAACGGCAATCGATAAAATACCAACAGATATGCTTTTCAAATAAAGCGTATCTGTTTTTTTCTGTCGTTTTTTCCCGATGAAATCAAATTGTGCGCGGACAGACAGTAAGCTATACTTTTAAAAAGAAGTGGTGCATCGTGAAGCGCGTAATAGCTTCAAATTCCACCATGCGCTAGTAGAAGGAGGTTTTCTAAGTGGAAAAAGTACGTTATATGATTTCAGATGCAGCAAGTCTTGTAGCAGTTGAATCACATGTATTGCGGTATTGGGAAGATGAACTGGAATTACATATTCCCAGAAACGAATTGGGGCACCGCTATTATACGCAGGAAAACATACAGGATTTTTTGCGGATAAAAGAACTAAAGGAACAAGGATACCAGCTTAAGGCAATTAAAATGATCCTGCAGGATAAAAATATACGAAAAGAAGAATGCCCGGCAGAACCGGCGATACGTATCGAAAAGGTCAATGGGCTGGAAATCGGTGAGGAGGTTTTAAGAAAAGCAATGGCAAAAAATGAAGTCATTCATGTAGCACAAAAAACAAACCAGCTGGAAGAAGAAGCACGCAGGGAAAAGCGGATGGAGCAGTTCCAGTCTATGATGACAGAAATTGTACGCAATGCAATTCAGGAAAACAATCAGGAGCTGGGTCAGGAAGTAGGCGTCCAGGTCGGGGAACATGTAATCAAAGAGATGAACTATCTGATGCGTACGCAGGAAGAACAAGAAGATGAGCGTTTCCGGAAACTAGATGAAGCAATCCGGGATCTTGGAAAACATGGAAGGCGTAAGGTAAAAAAACAGCGCCTTAGCAGGAAGGAACGCAAGATGCTAAAAAATAAAAACGAAATGGCGCCGGATTTAACGGTTTAGCGTTATACGGGCCAAAAGAAAACCGCCGGACAAACCCGGCGGTTTTAAGTACGATAAACGGCATTATCCCGTATAAACAAAACAGCCGTTTTTTCATCCGTTATGTAGATTAAGCCTGTTCAATTGCTCCTGTAGGGCATGCGCCTGCGCATGTACCGCAGTCTACGCAAGAATCAGCGTTAATTTCGTATTTTCCATCGCCTGCAGAGATAGCGCCTACTGGGCATTCTCCTTCACATGTACCACAGTTAACACAAGCATCTGTAATTTGATAAGCCATAATCTTAATCCTCCTTCAAAATAGATAAATTAGTACGAACCTTGTCCGCTGAAATCATTCTAATACAAAATTTGATTTTATACAAGTGGAAAAATAACACAGAGTATCATAATCCTGTATTAATTTTAGTACAATATAGATTTGGAAAAAGATATTTGACAAGAAAAACGCTCTATAGTATATTTATATGGTATTTACAGGAAAATGCCTTATAGTATATTTATTATGAAAAAGGGCAGTATAGAAATGGGCTGTTTTAGCAGAGAGAAAAGGAGAACTATCATATGGCACAGCAAGTTACGAAAAGTACAATGATCGGGGAACTGCTTCAGATTAATGCGAACATTGCGCCGGTTTTGTTAAATATCGGGATGCATTGCCTGGGGTGCCCGTCATCCCAGATGGAAACAATCGAAGAAGCAGCAATGGTGCATGGCATCCAGCCTGATGACCTTGTAGCGACAATCAATGATTTCCTCGCCAATAATGAATCTGCGTAATTTATGGAAAAAAGGAACCGTATACAAATTTGCGTTTGTATACGGTTCTTTTTTAGATTTTTGCAAACTGCTGCAGCGTCTAGCTGCGGATCATGTGTTTGAAATGCTTGTTTTTAGATTTCTGCAAACTGCTGCAGCGCCTGGCTGCGGATCATGCAGTCGAAATGTTCGTTAAAGTATGCTTCGATCGATTTAGAGAAATTTAGCTGCGTCGAATATTCGGATAGGATATTGCATACTTTATTAAATTCCTCCGGCGTATGGGAGCTTTTATGGACGACCAAATAAAACAGGTGCGTCTGGGCGTCGCGAAATAAGGAATTGTCTCCATGGTAATAACCGTCTAAAACATTCGATATTTTGGACATTGTATCCAAGTTTTGGATCAAAAACAGTTTGGTCAAATCGACTGGTAGTTCAACTGGGAGAACGGATGAATTTTCTTTTGAACCCTCTTTTACTGCCTGATCTAATGGTATAAATTCATCTGGGCTGATAGATGCCCTGTCTGTATGTTCCGCATTGTTTTTTGCTTCCTGCTGGATTTTTTGAAACAAGTCAAGGATATCATTGGCGCTTGTCGCTTCGTACGGTTCTTCCTGTTCGGAAAGATATCCAGAGTAGCCGTCGTCGTAATCAGAATCGGTAAATTTTGAAAAACGGGTATCCAACTCTTCCGGATACTCTACTTTTGTAATCAGCAGAATAATTGTATCTGGCGATACAGGGATTGCTTCTATCATCAAAGGAATATCGTCTGCTTCGAAGCCGAATTCATAAGATGCTTGCTGCATCATATCCCGAAACAGGTTTTTGGCATTTTCTGTGCCGTATGCGAGTTCGCTGATCTTCAAATGGCGGTTGGCAAGGTCTTCCCTTGTCAGCGTGCATCGAATCTGCGTATCACTTACTTTTTCGATTTTCATTGAATCACTCCCTTACAATAATGTCTGAATAGTATATATTATTATTTACGAATTGTTTATGTCAGTCTCGAAGTAAACAAAGTATATAAAAAATAGATAGGATAGTCAAGCACAAGAAGCACTAAATTCAAAAAAATTTTATAAATTCTATAAATTTTCAAAAAAGTACTTGCCAAACGTATGAACCCTGTGGTATTATTTTTCCAAGAGATGCTTACAACTATAGTAAGAAAGGAGTTTAAGCATTCATATATTAATATTCTAACAATCTGAGGCATGTAGGCAATTATGCCATGATGTCAAAGAAAATGTTCTGGCAGTATTTGCAATTAAGCAAAGAGCTTAAAGGAATCGTAGCAGCGCGTCAAGTTTAAGGCAGTTAAGCATAGCATTTCAATACGGACTTAAACATAGCAGTTAAACATGGCACTTAAATAATATGGTTGACATAGCGGTTTTTTGTAAATGTTTCTCCGTATGCATTGCATGAAACATCCGTCTGTACGATAAGATTTACTTCAAAATTGCAAAATATTGCGTTCAAAGCAGCAGTGCTTTGTCAGGGTTGTATTCCATAAATTATTTCATAGGATATTTCAAAAAATAATTCAAACGATATTACCAGAAATATTCCATTGAAATGTACTAAAAAATGTAACGTAACAGCATTGGCAATCATTCGTTTATAGTATGTGAAGATTATGCCGTTTTAATCTGTTACAAAATGTTATATTATTTACGATGATCGAGAATATTGCCCATCTGGATGGAGCGTGTCTCCAAAGTCTAATATTATTCAGCTGTATACTTAAAAGTTGCCCGCTTATAAATTTTATATCAGGCAAAATGTGGAAATAGCAGGAATAATTATACGTTCTCAGAATATTGAATCCAAATTATTTATGAAGCATCTCTGAATTTAAGAATCATACGGCAAGAAAAAAATACGCTTGCTACGTATGTATACACGAAGGGAGATGGTAATTCCAGCAATTATGAAGCTAGTTTTCAATTAAAAAGGATATTTTTAAGAAGAAAATGCTTAAAGTATTAAAAATGCTTAAAGTATTAAAAATGCTTAAAGCATAAATTGGATATAGGGCAGTTGGATACACTGTAATCAGACTGCATTTGCAGATATTGTGCATAAAATAAAATTGTGGGATATTTGGTTTTATGTGTTTGCTTACTTAAGAAAAATA
>CASUON010000071.1 GCA_949457475.1 uncultured Lachnospiraceae bacterium | reverse complement strand
CACGGTTTTTCCAAAACAGCTGCAGGTTTTCTGCGCATGGCAGGAAAAATCCCCTCTGAACCAGACAGGGAGCAGCCGGATGCAGTTTATCCCTCTGATGCTGTATGCATTTAGATGGCCGATTGAAGTCAGTTATTACGAGCATAAAACATTCTGGTCATTATGCAGTTACATGGTGCGCAGCCGCAAAGGGATCGAAATGCTGGTCAACTTAATCAATATCTCATATTGTGCAATGAAGCTGATGCCATACCAGGACGAAGCGTTTTCAAAATACCGTGCGGAAAGTGTGCAGGAATTCAGGTTCGCCCTCAGCGGGCAAATCCGGCAGCAGGTATTTTATGCCATTTTCGTGGGAGAAGCCGAAACCCATATAAAATCAAGTGCCATAATTAACGCTTTAAAACAGCTAATCCGACAGCAGGGGTATCATTTATAAAGTTGTAAAGTAGTGATAAATACTTTAAATAAATATTTTAAATAAATACACTAATATAGATATAGATATATTTATATAGATACATTAAATGAATACTTAAAAAGAATACTATCAATAATTGCTGTATTATAATAGATGTTTCAAGACAACTGATACATAAGAAAAATAAGATGAACATATGATAATACTATCTCTAGAATTTGTAAAGGGTAAATAAATAAAAATTTAGATTTTGTGTATTTTAACTCTTTGTCTGGACAATGTATTCTATTTCAAAAAATATTGCACAAAAGTAATAACGTACTTTTTGTTACATTTTTTTCTCTTTTACGTAATTGTATTGACTACTGCGATGCCGGCGGCTGGATTACAGCAGTTTTCACACCAAGCGACCATTTGCCCGCCTTCGCTTACCCTCCTGCCCCGGTAACAGCCCACAGATTGTCCTCTTTTAATCCCATCTGCATCAGTTCTGCCATCTGGGCGTCGCATTCGTCCGATATGTCGTCATACCCTTTTAGCAGTTTGACTAGGTAGGCATCCTCTTTATTTTGCGGCGTATAACTTTCCAAAAGCGGCTGAATAAAATCATACAGCTGCGCCGGTTGAAACGCCTGCCCGGGAATTGCGCCGCACAGCCTGCATAACAAGCCGGCGGCATAATAAAACTCATAATTTCCCAGCAGGATGGACGACTGTATGCTACATTTTATCATTACACTTTGTCTTGCCAATACTAATTCCATCTTAAATATCTCTTCTCCTACGTATCCCATACGGCAAAATACCCGCCACAAAAACATTATTTAGGGGCATGCCCTCGCTGGCGCATATCACGAAACGTTCATATCATGGATAAAATAATACAGCGCCCCGCTCATTTTGCCGAGCGCAACCATGCCGATCACCCATGGAAGGCCTGTCTTCAGCTTTGTCCTGCGATATAAAATCGGGAATACGTTTATGATCTCCGCAAGCGCAACAGCCATACATCCGACGAAAATTCCCGCGCCCAGCCCATATACTGCTAAAAATATATGTCCCAATGGCAGCTTGATACTGGTAAACACAGACAGAATATTTCCGCAGATACCGCCAAGGATAATTGCGTTTTCATAAGTCATAATGTGTTTTGCCGTTGTCGATTTTTGCGCCATTGTAGGTACAATCCCAAGCTTAACCGCTAACGCAAAACTGCCGGACGCAACGGAGATACCAAACACCAGGCCCAAAAAACCTAGCAGCACATGTTCAATCCACATCGATGCTCTTGCCCTCCCTGCTTGCATTTTCTACGAACGCGCTGTCTACGTCTTCTTCATATTTGCGCATTTCTATCTGGATTGGCGTCGGGTCTGGGGTCACCTTCTTTTTGCCAATATGGTTATAAAATACCATAATCCCAATTGGCATCCCGATCGCATAGCAGACTTCCAGTTCCGTCACCCCATTGGATTTTACCCCGATGACCTGTTTATACAAACTGGAAAAAACTTCGCCTACCGCTACGTCGTTGTTAAATGCCATAATTGTAAAGGCAGAGCCAAAGAAAATCACGACACATAGCACAGCTGTTTTTAAAAAATCCAACCACTGTTTTTGTACAATGCCCGCTTGGCATTCCACAATAAAATCCGTTTCCCCCATATTCTGGACTTCCAACTCTGGATAATCCTCGTGTACCTGCTTTACAATATTGAGAATAGAAAATACCTGCATCCGGTGTTTTTTCTTTTCCGGCGTATCCTGTTTTGGAAAAGTATATATTTTTTTCTGTTTTAACTGGCGCAAAATGGATTCGTCCGTACATTCCATTTTTGCGATATCATTTAGATGTACCTGATAATCCTGTACGATAATGTTCCGGTCAATTTTTAAATAAAGTGTGTCTTGTGCCGCCATACGCCATTACACCCTTTCTGACCGCCCGAAACAGCGGCAGACATGCACCGGAGCCGTCTGTATTATGTCAACGCGCCGGTCAACAAATATCCCCTGCCCGGAACCCTGTTTTTGCCCAGAAATCATACGGTAATAATAGATTCCTCCTGCAACTGCAGCTACTAAAACTACAGCCAGGCACATCCTGTAAATTAATTTTCCCATGATCGCTTACCTCTTTCGGCATATTTTATAGTACCGCAAATCGCAACCAGTTACGCTCCAGACGGCCGAACGGTAGCTTTGAAACGCACGCGCCGCGCTGAAAAAACTTGTACACAATTTCGATTGTCTATAGTATGCCGCCGTTTCAGAGGAATATTCACATTTGCATTTTTTTCTAATGCTTATCTTTTCTAATGCTTATTTTTTTCTAATGCTTATTTTTTTCTAATGCAATCCCTAATTTTATCAAAGACAGCGCCCGCGACGTCATCTTTGCTCATTAATGGCAGCTCCTGGACGCTGCCTTCAGTGACCAAAGTTACGACGTTCGTTTCCGTTCCAAATCCGGCGCCCGCCGTCCGCAAGTTATTTGCAACGATCATATCCAGATTTTTTTTCTGTAGTTTGGCTTTCGCATGCTCTAGCATATGTTCTGTCTCCATAGAAAACCCGCAGACGAACTGGTTCTTTTTGCGGGCTGCGACGGTTGCCAGGATATCTTTCGTGCGTTCCAGCTCCACGGCTATGCCCGCGTCCTGTTTTTTTATCTTCTCCTTAGAAATATTCGCTGGGCGGTAATCCGCTACTGCTGCCGACATTACGACGATGTCCTGTTCATCGAAGCAGGCGTCCACCTGTTCAAACATTTCCTGCGCAGTAACGGTTTGTACTGTATTTGCAAAAAGCGGCGGCGGCAGCTGGACAGGCCCGGTAACAAGCGTCACCTGCGCGCCTCTTCTGTGGGCGTTTTTCGCAAGTGCGTACCCCATTTTTCCGGTCGAATGGTTCGTAATATAACGCACTGGGTCAAACGGTTCTTGCGTAGGGCCCGCGGTAATCAGCACGCGCTTTCCCGCCAAATCTTTTTCAAACGCGCTTTCCTGTAAAATATATTCTAATAGCTCTTCCGGCTGCGGCATTTTCCCCTTGCCGGTGTCCCCGCAGGCGAGGTAGCCGCTGGCTGGTTCGAGCACATGGTAGCCAAGCTCCGCCAGCTTTTGCATATTTTCCTGTGTCACCTTGTTTTCATACATAGCCGTATTCATAGCCGGAACGATATAGGCAGGCGCGGTAACTGCCAGCATTGTAGTAGACAGCATATCGTCCGCGATCCCGTGCGCCAGCTTTGCAATCATATTTGCCGACGCAGGAGCAACCATTACTATATCCGCTTCGTGCGCCATCGCAATATGCGCGATATGGTAGCCGCTGGCCCGGTCAAAGGCGTCGTCAACCACTTTATTGCCAGTCAGCGCTTCAAAGACAACCGGTGAAATCAGCTGCTCCGCATTTTTTGTCATAATTACATGCACATCCGCATGCAGTTTTACAAGCCTACTCGCCAGATCCGCAGCCTTATATGCTGAGATCGAGCCTGTAATGCCTAACAGTACATGTTTTCCTGTAAGCATGTTCTCCTCCTGACCACCCCAGGCCTTTCGCCTGCAGCTGTTTTTTGCATCCCTTTTATTATTTTTAAATTTATAAATTTTAGTACAGGCTTCTCTAAGCCTCCCGCCTGCGGCCGTTTTTTTCATCCCTTTTATAGCATCCGCGTGCCGCTGTGAATCCTTCTCAGTTTTCCGTCCATATAGGGCTCCATCAGTAAATACGCAGGTTCCCCGGTACAATGGCCGGTATAAAACACCGTATCCATCCGGTTTAGCCGTTGCGCAGTCTGGCAGATCGCCTCCGTTTCTTCTTGTGTATACGCACCCTTTTTCATCATATGGAACCCGCTGACTACGAATTTCGGATCAGACGCAAAATATTCCCGGTACCGGTCTAAAATATTCAGTATCCCATTATGCGCGCAGCCAGAAAAAAGCATATGTTCCTTATCCTGCGTAACAACCAAGCATTGCTCATGCGCAAACGAATCCGGGATATTCTGCCCATCTACCCGCTTGGATAGCAGCAGGTTGCTTTTCGAAAAATACGTCCTGCCCGTAATATTGGTAAACAAAAACAGTTCCTCATCGATACGCAAATCCCCGTCAAGCGCCTGTATTTGCGAAAGCTCCAAAATCCGTTTATCAATCCCGATGTAACGGTCGTTATGATAATAATTATCCCCGGCGGCCCTTTGCATATAGATTTTTGCCCGCGAATTGTGTTGATGGAACGCCAATATCCCACCCGCATGGTCGTAATGCCCATGGCTTAAAATAACGGTATCCACGCCTGCAAGGTCAATGCCCAGCTTTTGGGCATTTCGGATAAACGCATCTGTTTTCCCGGTATCTACAAGCAGGCGATGTTTCTTTGTCTCTATATAAACAGACAGCCCATGTTCATACGCGCAGCTGCTGTCTGCACATGTATCTTCCATCAATATGACAACCTTCATAGCTGGCCGGCTCCCTTCTTGTTTTCGCTTGATTCCTGATTCCTGCTTTCTATTTCACCTGCACCTTGCAGGAAACGGTTTTTACATCGCCGTTTTTTAACGTGACTGCAACTTCTATATTTGCTGTCCCGGCTTTTTTTCCGGTCACTTTCCCATTTGGGGCAACCGCCGCTATTTTTTTCTTCGACGTCTGATAAACAACAGCTTCTACATTTTCCATATCCAGGCCGTCCGCAAATTTCAGCATTTTACTGCCCTTTTTTTTCAGCGCAATCTGCGTTTTTTTCAATGCAACCGTATCCAAAATCTCCTGGTTGACAAGCTGCACGCGGGCTGCGTCCACCAGCTCATAAACTTTATTTTCAAGGCCGGAAATAACGGTGCCGCCACCCGTGCCCACAGTATAAGGGCCTGCATTTACAAAGCAATATCCTCCGGACGGCTCCTTGCGCTGGTAGACAAACAGCTGGCTGCCAGGTACAAAAACCTTTGCGTCCGCCTGCACCTGGTATACATCAGCGTCGTTTTCATCCTTGGCCCTTAAGACGATCTGCACATTTTGTCCGGCTTCTTCTCTGATTAAATCGAGCAGTTCTGGTTTTATTTCAATTTCTCCAGCCCAATCCTTTTCGTCCGTATATAAATCGACATCCACAACTATATCCCCCGGATTCCCTGTGCCTGCCCGGAATTTGATAAGCGCTTTTAACCCTTCCTTGTCGACATACGTCTCCTTTCGCCCGTCAACCTTTTCACCTTTATTTTCATCCTCCTCTGTCTCAAGCTCTATTTTCCACTGCGCATATAAAATTAGCTGCGCGCACTCTGCACCCGCATCCTGATAAAAAAGCGCCTGCGGCGCATAAAAGTCCCCCGTGCCATCCGGCTTGCTGTTCCATCCGACAAAGGCATATCCCTCTTTCTGAAACCGGTTTTCGGGCAAGCGGTATTGCTGCCCTATTTTCAGCGCGTCCATCTGGCCCATGCTGCCGCTTTGCGCGCCATTGCCGTCAAACACGATCCAATAGCTTCCGACCCCGTAAACGCGCCCTTCTTCCTTTGGGCTTTTCGATAAAAGATAGCGAAGGCCCCCGGACGGCGTAATATGCATCCCATAAATACGGGCGCTGCTTTTTTGCCTTTCCGTCAGGGAAAAGACCGGGGTATGCGCCTTTGTCTGAACGTCCAGTTCATAGATATCGCAGGCGCCCGAATAATACAGCTTTCCATCCATACATCCAGTCCCTACAAATTTATCCTGCCAGTAATGTCTTGTTTCCCCGATCACCGGCCATACGTCTGCAACCTGTACCAGTTCTTCCGCAGACGCAAATTCCGTGCCGCTGCACACAAAACGGTCGATACTGTCCCTGCCGTCAAAGCCGTACCACGCGCCCTGCACCTGGTCAAACCCCACATCGACCCCATTCCAGAAATAGGCGTCATACCTTGTATCCGCAGCAGCAGCCCCATGCACGCCGCCTGTAATCTTCCAATCGCTGCTTGCATGCCGGCCCTCTTCACTCATAAAATCGTCGCTGCTTTTCATAAAATACCGGTGCTGTACCCTGCCCAGCAAGTTCGTTACCGGATCGTCCCAAGTAACGTCTACATGATAATAAGAGCCATTTACGCGCACCATGTTCCACGCATGGTTTAATTCATCGCTTGTCACAATTTCACTGGACAGGCCAAGCTGCTGCGCCAGCTCTTTAAACGCCAGCGTATACCCCTGGCACACCGCCTTGCGCCCGACCAGCGCGTCATAAGCGCTATGGCTGGAATAGCTTGTATCATATTCACAATTGCGTGCCAGATAGTCATGGATATATAACGCTTTTTCCATATCGCTCCACGACGGGTCGGCACTGCGTTTGATCCCGGCGACAGCGTTGTCGTACGCTTCGATCATCTGCGGAAGCGCCGAACGGTCTGTGACCGTATACCGGATTTCCACCTTAAGCGCCCAGTCGTTAGAATAAGAAAGGCCATATCCGCTCTTGACATAAAAATACCTCGGGTATTGGTTTAGCGTATCAAAATACACGGAACGCAAAAGTTCTGGCGAAATATGATAAGAGGAAAGGTTGCAGCTATCGGAAACTGAATCCCATGCTTTGAGCAGGGCCTCCTGCACCTGCCGTTTCTTTTCATCCTCCGTATCTGCCGTACGGGGTTTTACATCGGATATGGATGCCTCCGACAATGCCCCGCCTTCTTGTATCACCTGGCCCGACAGGTCTACATAAGCATCCACCGATGTACGCCTGACGGAAGCATTTGCTTGCGCACTGCGGATTTCCCCTGCTTCGTGCCCTACCAGGCATGTAACTGCCGCAAGAAATAACGCTGTCAACCTTTTTTTCATAATTTCCCCCTTTTGCATCCGCCTTGGGACAACCCAATATCGTTCCAACCCCTGTATTCACATCCAATAACGGAAAGTATCCTTTGCTATATCTTCCACAATTCCTATTTAATTCCTATCTGTTTATAGTATATACCATAAATCCACGTGTTTTTCAAGTTTTGAATATAAAAACCACAGGAAACTTTCTATGTTGTTGTCTAATGTTATTATCTTTTATTATCTATATTTAATGGTTGCGCGATGCAAAATGGATTTTCAAATATACTTTCATTTACGATCTATCTATTCATATTCATGCTTCAATGGCAAAACCCATTCCCGGATATCTCCGATCTTCAATAACACCGGCAAAAGCAGCAGGCTGATAATAATTCCCATAATACCTTGTACCATATTAAATGGAACGCCCGCCGCGGCTGAAGCCACGCCGATAGAAAGCGTTTCCGCATGAAATCCGCCTGCTGCAAACGCAGCAATGCCAGCTTCATATAGAAAATAGCCAAGCACCATGATCCCTTCCCCAACCAGGCCGCTAACGACTACAACTGCGCTACGGGCGCGTTGCGTTTTCATACGGTATTTCAAACGGTGGAAAAGCACGCCGCTAACCCCAGCCGTCAGCGCCTTGATCACAAACGTAGCCGGCGCCCACGCAAGATAACCGGAAAAAATGTCTGCAAACATAGAGCCAATGCCGGCAGAAAGCATCCCAGCAGCCGGCCCAAGCACGATACCGCACAACAAAACCATCCCGTCGCCAATATGGACATAGCCAAACGTAGGCGTCGGACATTTCAAGACCATTGTCGCAATACAAGTAAATGCCGCCATAAGCGCGGACAAAACCATTTTTTTCGTATTCTTTTTCATATTTCTCCTCCTATTCTTCCTGCCATTTTTCGTTTTGGCATATCTCTAAGAATCCAGAAGCTTTCCGTTGCCAAAGCCAGCAGACTCTCTAGCCAAAACTAATCATATGCACTAATTGGCATTATATAAAGTGCCAATTAACAATAATTTAATCATTCCAATTAAAATGGCTGGTAATAAAAAACTATTTGAATGTCTTTAAATGAAGTAGACAAATTGACAATAATCTATTATAATTTACACAAACAAAACACTGCATGACCGTTCATGCTTTACAGGGGGATTTCAATATGAAAAATTTAAAAATCAGGACAAAACTTCTGATCACATTTATGATCATCATTGTGCTGTTCTGCGGCACAGTAGCATCTGCAATTTACGGCCTTACTGAAAACGCGGATAAATATTCTGAATTTTATAATGTCGGATATCAGATCACCAATAAAGTGATGAACATGCGCCGCGGACTGCAGATCATCGTTAAAAACCTGGCCTATATTACGATTGAAACAGACGAGGCCAAAAGCACCGCATATAGAGAAGACCTACAAAAGGAAATGGAGCTATTAGAACAAAATGCGCAGTGGCTATTTAAAAACTTCAAAGACGAACCTGAATTGCTGGATGCTTTCCGCACAGATATTTCAGAAGCTGTACAAATGCAAGAGATTGTTCTACAAGTTGTTGACAAAGATATGCAGCAAGCCCAGGATATGCTGCTCAATGAATACCAACCTCTTGTGGATGGAGCAGTTGACCAGCTAATCCAGATAAGTTCTGCCGCGGAAAAAAGTGCGGAGACATCTTACCACGAAACAGTATCCATGCAAAAAACACTGGTTTATGCACAAATTGGCTTTGCAGGGGGCGTTTTGTTCATTACATTATTCCTTTCTACATACCTGACAAGTGCGATTACGCGTCCACTACGCGAAGTAGAGCATTCCGCAAACCAGATCGTAAACGGGGACTTTAATATCAGCGTTACCTACCAGTCCAAAGACGAACTCGGCAGCCTTGCAAAAACATTTAAAAATATGACTTCCATACTGGAAGATGTAATCTCTGATGCCTCCAGGCTGTTAAGCGAAATGGCGGACGGCAATTTTGACGTCCGTACCCATGCGGAGGAACGGTATGTCGGCAGTTTCCAAAGCCTTCTACTATCTATCCGTAAACTTAACCTCAACTTAAGCTATACGCTTGGCCAGATCAACCAAAGCGCCGACCAGGTCGCATCCGGTTCCGGACAGGTATCAAACGGCGCGCAATCGCTTTCACAAGGCGCGACGCAGCAGGCAGCCGCTGTACAGCAGCTTGCCTCAACGATTACAGGCATTTCCAACCAGGTAAAAGACACTGCGGATAATGCAATTAAGGCAAGAAACCAGTCCAATACCGCCGGGGACGAGGTAGAAGAATGCAACAAACAGATGCATGATATGATGGCTGCCATGGAAGAAATTACACGCACTTCCAACGAAATCGGCAAGATTATCAAGACGATCGAAGACATTGCCTTCCAGACAAATATACTCGCCCTTAACGCCGCAGTAGAAGCATCCAGAGCGGGCAGTGCAGGCAAAGGCTTCGCTGTTGTCGCGGATGAAGTGCGCAACCTTGCAAGCAAGAGTTCCGACGCCTCCAAAGACACCGCTGAATTGATCGAAAGTTCTATTAAAGCCGTGGCGCGCGGTACACAGATTGCAAATTCGACCGCGCAGTCGCTTGTAAAAGTCGTTGAGGAAGTACGCGCGGCCTCTTCCAAGGTAGATATGATCGCAGACGCGGCCGAGGAGCAAGCCGGCGCTGTAGAGCAGGTTACTTTGGGCGTAGACCAGATTTCGAGCGTCGTACAGACAAACTCCTCTACCGCGGTAGAAAGCGCCGCAGCCAGCGAAGAGCTTTCCAGCCAGGCTGAAATGTTGAAAAACCTGGTGGCAAAATTTGTACTGCGTGAAGAATATGCCACAGGCATTCCAAATTCTGCATCGAGCTATGACAATATGCCGCTCAACATTGACTTAGACTAATTAGATACTAAAATAGCTGCCGGAAGGATGGGTGAACCTCTTCTCCTTCCGGCAGCATTCATAAAAATCAAACAAGTGATTAGAAATTCGGAAATTCTAATAGAATTTCCGATAAATTTTCTATTAAAAAAGATGGTATTTAAAATTCTAATAAAAACTCTATTAGTTCTTTTATTAGAGATTCTTAATAAAGTTATAATGTGGCTTTATCAGCCGGTAATAATCCGAACCCTGCTGTTTCCCATATCGTCCGATCAATGACTTATGGAATTTATCCTTTTTCTTTTTCGGGCCGTCCATCACCAAATCATATAATGCGGTGCTTTCATCCGTCGCTAACTGATTTTGCTTCATCAATAACTCCATATAATGAACCCCGCGCTTTTCCCCATCCTTTAGATACAGCTCCTTTAGTTTCTCCTGCGCTTCTTTGCCATAATCCCTAAGCCTGCGATAGTCCTGCACCCCGTTTCCTTGTCCTTCGAACGCAACCAATGTCCCATACAGCATCGAATGATCTGAAAGGTCCACTGCCTTCAACAGTTCCATGATAAACGGTGGTTCCTTGCTGATATCATCCGTATCCTCCATGCATACTGCTGATTCCGGCTGCGGCTCACACGTTTCGCTTTCTTCCTCTTTGTCTTTTGCCTGGCTGCTTTCTTTGATGGACTTGACGCTCATCTTGGTAATCCGGACATTCCGGTCATTCCAGTAATTTACCACCACATTAAACCCATTGTCTTTGGAAATAATCACATATTCCGAAGCTTCGTTGCGCTCCACCATAGCCCCTAATTCTGTCACCAGCTGAAAATCCAGTGCGTTGTTGCCTTCCATACATTTAATCCACTGTACCTTGCCCGCGCCTTTTTCCATCAGTTTGCAAACCTGGCTGCAATGGATATGCGAGCTTTTGTTTGTATAAAATACAACAATATGGCCTTTTCCCTCAATTGTATCTAAGATATCTACCCATTCGTCGCTGATATTTTCGCTGTCTATCAAATAAATTTTATCATACATCTGTGTCTTCTCCTAATTTCCATATTTTTTCATCTTCCTTTTTGCTGATGTCTGTAGCTTACCACAGCTATGGAAATTAATCAACTGCTTTTGCTTACCGTAGCCGGTAGGTCACGCGCTGGTTGCCAAGTGAGACTGCTACATATAGTTTTTCCACATCCTGCAATACATTATCCGGCACTTCAAATATTAACTCCCCTTCTTTTGTGCCTCCCGCATCAAGCGAAGTGCTGTTTAAACACCGGCTATCCTGAATTGCATTTACACTGTTATAAGTATGTGTTCCCGCCTCATCCGTAATCTGTACGATAGGGTCTTCTCCAATACGGTATACATTTGGCAGAAACGTATCCGTCTCCCTGCCGCGGTTTGTAATGGCAACCTCCGCGCGTATATACTGATGGCCGTCTTTTGCCGTAAAACGGAACATCCCTTCATCAAATGATTTCACAATCTGGGCAGACTTGTACGCAATTTCCCAATTTCCCATCACGACAGACTCCCCATGGTTTAGCTGTGTGCCGGTATTTGCGGTATTGTCCAGCAGCGTTAAATAGCTGTCCGGCTCATTGATATGGTGGTAAATATAGGACAATACATCTGCAGACATAATTTCCGGGTACTGGAATTTTTCCGCCGTCAAGTCGTCAAAGATCGTATTGTTCGGCTGTTCTGTTACGTTTCCCAAATGACGCAGAAACTTTCCGCTCTTTGCCTCATACAAATCAATCGACGTACTGGAGTATACTTCCCGCACTTTCGTTTTCTTGCCGGACTGGTCTGTATAAAACTGGCCCCGTTTGTAAGCCGGCGTCAGAACCAGGTAATAATCTGCTTTTTTTATCGAGGACGGATATTCTTTTTTCGGAAGGCCAAGCATAAAATCGCCCAACATACGCAGCTTTGCCGGGGAGCCTTCCCATTTTTTCGCTGAATTGTTACAGTAAAACGCGGCCACTTTCTTTCCTTCTATTTTAATTGCCTTCCCAGATCCATCCGCCTGCCCAGAGTCCTTTTTGGGCTTTGCCAGCTTCAGCCCTTCTTCCACCGCAACCGCAAGCTTTGTATCATAATATGGTTTGCCGGTATATTCCCCAGCCTGCTGGTACTCTTTCTTCCCAAACTCTTTTTTGAGCTTCGGCAGCATCTGGGTCCGCAGGCAACTGATATAATCGGCCGCTTCTTGCAGCGTATCCGTCTGTACTGGGTCGTTTTTCGAATAACTATAAAAATATGTCCGGTTCCATTTCCCTGTGTCCCATTCTTTGTAAAACCCACACTGCCATAGCGCGTCGCCTACGCTACATAATTCTTGCGGGTTTTCCTCCACCCACTGCTCCAGCGCGGACGATAGCTTATCTTTATACCCGCAGTCTTCGGGTGCGCCGTTATAAAGTGCCGCCGCAGCGTCCCCATCAATATGCCCTGCCGCCGCAAATACAGGCGTAAAACAGTCGTATGGGTAAAAGGACGTATCCAACGCATCCCAAAAATCTTCCCCGGCATCCGCTGCCTTTGCCAGAAATTTTTCCGCATACGCGGCGCTGTCTGGATAGTCAAACTCGTACGCCGCACGTGCTGCCTCCGACGCACTTTCTCCCCCTTTTTTCACTTTGCCTGACAATAGCCCGTTTTGGTACTCCACGCCGCATAATAGGGCCGTCGCTTGGAACTGCTGCTTTAAGTCACTACCCGCCGCATCCGCTTCTTTTTTCAGCGTCTCCATTTCGATATCTGACGCGTGTTCCGCAACATAAGCGTTAAATTCTTTTTGTTTGGCCGCTTCTTTCCAATAGGACTGTGCTTTGCTTTTCCCTCCCCCCTGGCATGCACAGGTTCCTAAAAACAGTAGCCCGCACACGGCAAGCAGCGTTTGTTTCTTTGCGCTTTGTTTTTTCATCTTAGATTCCTCCATCTTATATTCCTCCCTTTTCGTTTCCTTCCTACTATAATGTAACCGAAAATGAAAAAAAAGTCAAAAAAACAATTGACAAAAAATACTTTATGGGATATACTATTAAAGGTGGTTGCGGGAAGGCAATCATAAAAGACCAAGGGATCTTAGCTCAGCTGGGAGAGCATCTGCCTTACAAGCAGAGGGTCATAGGT